>CAYRXC010000007.1:0-27081 GCA_964428195.1 uncultured Muribaculaceae bacterium
TTAATTTTTTTCATATAGTAATACCTCTATCATATAATAATTTAAGTATAACACAAATATAAAAAAAATATTCATTTATTCTATTATAAATGGATATTTTATTTCTTTTACTATAAAAGTTTTGGCTTCATTTAATTGTTGAGAATCTCCTTTAGCTTTTGCAATTAAATAATTTGAAGTATATCCGATTAAATATCCTCCTTCAATTTTTTCAGGAAGTATAGTTAAGTTTTTGCCAATAAATTTCTTCATATAATCCAATTCAAATTGTTCTGAAAGATTAATTACAAGGTTTGATCTTTCTTTTTTAACATTATTATCAATTTGGTTTTTCATCTTAGATGCTACAGTTCTATTTCTTTTTGAGTAAGGAAAAACATGTATCTTAGAAAATGAAATAGCTTTTAAAGTACGAATTGTTTCATCAAAATCTTCATTTGATTCATTTGGAAACCCTACTATTAAATCTGTTGTAATAGAAATGTTAGGTCTAATTCGTCTAATTTCATCAATCTTATGTTTGAAATATTCTACATCATATTTTCTATTCATTTCTTTTAAGGTTTTATTGCATCCAGATTGAATAGGAATATGAAGATGATCTGCTATCTTTTCAATTTCTTTTAAACACCTTAGAAACTTTTCATCTATTTCTGTTACTTCTATCGATGATAGTCTTATCCTTAACAAATTATCAATCTTAGAAAGATTTATTAATACATCTGACAAATCATATTGACCATTTTCTTTTCCATAGTGACCCGTATGTATCCCAGTAAGTACTATCTCTTTATATCCATTGTTTACTAATTGATTAGCTTCATCCAAAATATCATTCATATCTTTTGACCTTATGCTTCCTCTAGCATATGGAATAATACAATAAGAACAATAATTATTACAACCATCTTGGATTTTAATAAATGCTCTTGTTCTAGTATTAAAATTAGATATTTTCATTTCTTCAAAAGGTATTGAATTTAAATCACAAATATCATAAACTTCTTTCTTGCTTTTTATAAATTGTTCTACTATATCAACTATATTTGATTTATTCTTGTTTCCTATTACAATATCGATTCCATCTATGTCTATATCTTTATTTACTTGTGGATAACACCCAATTAATACTAATACAGAACTAGGATAATTTCTCTTGATTTTATTGATAGCTTTTCTTGTTTTAATGTCAGCTCCGTTAGTAACAGTACAAGAATTAATAATATATATATCACTTTGCTCATCAAAATCAACTAGGTTATAGCCTTTTTCAACAAACTTATTCATAATGAATTCTGATTCATATAAATTCACTTTACATCCTAAAGTGTAAATAGCAATTCTCATTATCCCTCCATAAAAAAACTTATATTTGTTATAAGTTTTTCCTAAATTCTTTTAAACTTTTTAGAAAAGTATCATTTGCATCGTATTCTGGAACTCTATATGTTTCTTCTTTAGGAATTGTGACACTTGTATCTATATTATTTCCTTTAATCAGTTCTTCATAACTTATTACAGCTGTTTTTTCTTGTTCATCTTCATAATGATCGATAGAATCTTCTTTTAAATCATAAGTAACTTTTTTTATCTCTTCTACTATCTTTTTTAAATCCTTTGTCTTTTCATTGTTTTCATCAATCGGAACTTCAACATTACTAAATTTTTTTATCTCATCTAATTTTTTCTCATCATCTTTTAATATTTTAATTTTTTTGTTTTGTATTGCTTCTTTAGTATTATTTTGTAATACTGCCAATACTATTAACACTATTAAAATAAAGAAAAGGAGAATAACTATGTAAAAAACTAGTTTCCCTACTTCATTTAATCTATCATAAAAAGAACTAAAACTTAATAAATATATACCAAGCAAATTCATATTTACTCCTATAAGATAATTCTATCACAATTTCTTTTAAAACTATAATATTATTTCTTTCGTTTTACAGATAACTTCATTATATAAAAGTTTTATTATAATATCAACTTTAATTGATATATTATATGTTATTTGATATAATTTTAATAATAAAGGAGCATTTATGATAGAAAATATATTTGATGAAAAAGATTTAAATGAAGTATTAAAAAGTGGCAATGATTCAAATAATAGTACTAATATTAATCCCAAAAAAGAAGTTGAGTTTAATATGATCGATAAATATGGAGAAATATTGACAGATAAAGAATACATTACTGATCCAGCAATTGCTAGAGATGAAGAGATAAAAAAAACTATACTTACTCTATTTACACCCGAAAAATCACCAATATTAGTTGGTAAACCCGGTATTGGTAAAACTGCTATAGTAGAAGGTATTGCGTATAGAATACAAAAAAATGAAGTTCCTGAAGCATTAAAAGGTTTTAAGATAATAAAAATTAATTCAGTTGCTATGGTAGGTAGTTTTATTAGTGAAGGAAATCAAGATACTAAGGTTCAGTTACTGATCAATGAACTTGAGCAATTGAAAAAAACTATTCTTTTTATAGATGAAACACATACTCTTGTAGGGAATAAAGAAAATGGCGGATTAGATTTTGCAAATATATTTAAACCGGCTTTAGCAAGAGGAGACATTAAAATGATTGGTGCAACAACTAATGATGAATACGATTATTACATTGTTAAGGACAAAGCTTTTTTAAGAAGGCTAGAAAAAATAGAAATAGAAGAGCCAAATTCTGAAATGACTTTAAAAATACTGATAGGTACTTTACCAAAAATAGAAAAAACAACAGGAGTGTCATTTAACTATTCTTCTTTTATAATTGAACAAGTAATGAAGTTTATTGTAGATATGACAAAAGAGTATAATAGAGTTTTTGAATCAGCATCTAGATATCCTGATGTATGTTTACTTATAATTACTAAGATGTTTTCATTTGCAATATTTGATAATAGTAAAGAAGTAAAATTTAAACATATATGGGAAGCAATAAAAACAACCGATAGAGTTTATCCGGATGTTATTAAAAAATATAAAGAACTTTTTATTACTCAGTTTAAACGAGAAATAGATGAGGAAAATGTTGTTATTTAATTAAAAGTGATATAATATTTATTATTAGGAGGTATTAAATGAACAAAGAAAGAGATTATAAAATTAATTTAGCAAAACAAGTTTCTAAAATTTACATGGAAAACAATTTTAAAAATAATAACAATGTTGACCCTGGAGAAATTTCGTTACAATATTCCTATGCACTATCTCATTTGCTTGAGAAATATGGTGTAGAAGATCCAGAAAGAGTAATAGCAGAAAACTTTAGTGCAATAGCAATGTTCGGTTCAACACTTTATTCAAAAACAAATAGCAACAATAATATGAGTTTATTTACTGATTTAGACCAAATAAGTGATTTATCAATTTATGCGGTTCCAATGGATTTATATGAGCATTCATTAAAATCTTTGAAAAGCAGATGGACAAGTTATATATCTGTAAGTGATTATGCTTATAAAACAAATGCAGAAATACAAGACGTAGTTAGCAAAAGTATTGAATTAGGTATTTATGTTCAAAAAGATGGAGATTTATTAAGTCTAGACGATTTAGATAAATTAAACAAATTTTTTGAAGTAAAAAAAGAGGAAGAATTTAGAAATCCTTTTCTATAAAAAAATATGAAGTAAGTTTACTTCATATTTTTATTTAAATAATTGTTATATCTGTTAAATTTTTCGTTTTCCAAATTAGTTTCAGACAATTCTTTTACTAAGTCTTTTTGAGTTCTATCCAACTTAGTCGGTATTATAACTTTTATTATTACGAACATGTCTCCTTTTCTTTTTGTTTGAATGTTTTCTATTCCTTTACCTTTGATTCTATGTCTGTCTTCACTTTGAGTACCTGAAGGAATAGAAAGAATAACATTTCCATACATTGTAGGTATTTCTTTTTTACACCCTAATATCGCATCTGTAACTGTTATTGGTAAATCCATAAATATATCGTCTTCTTCTCTATAAAAGAATTCGTGTGGTTTTACTTTTATTTCTATGTATACGTCTCCATTAGGTCCACCATTCAATCCAGCTTCACCTTTTCCAGCAACTCTTAATTGATTTCCATTATCAACTCCAGGTGGAAGATTAACTTTAATCTTTTTCTTCTTTTTCTCTACACCTTTTCCATTACAAGAAGAACAAGTTTTTTCATACATTTCTCCTGATCCTTGGCAAGTTGGACATGTAGTTCTAGTTTGAAAAGATCCCAAAATAGTTCTTTGTTCTTGAATAATTGTACCTCTTCCACTACATTTTGAACAAGTTTTTTGACCAAACCCTCCATCACCATTACATTCATGACATTGATCGAAAGCTTCAATTTCTATTTCTTTTTCAGTTCCAAAAACAGCTTCATCAAAAGTAATAATCATTGAAACGCTTAAATCTCTTCCTTTTTTTCTCCTGTTAGTAGACGCAGAGTTAAAGCCTCCAAATCCAAAAGATGATCCAAATATATCAGAGAATATATCCCCAAAATCAAAATCATTCGGATTAAAGCCTCCACCAAACCCTTGAGATCCATTACTAAATGCTTGGTGTCCATACCTATCATATTGTGCTCTTTTTTCTTTATCAGATAAAACAGCATAAGCTTCTTGTGCTTCTTTGAACTTTTTCTCAGCATCAGCTTCTTTGCTTACATCAGGATGATATTTTTTAGCCAGCTTTTTAAATGATGACTTTATTTCTTCATCAGAAGCACTTTTATTTATTCCTAATATCTCGTAATAGTCTTTTTTGTCCATTTATCCTCCACTTAAGAAAAGAGTACTTCTACTCTTCCCAACTATTCTTTTTCAACAAATTCAGCATCTACTGTTTCTGTATCTTCTTTTTTATCTTCAGATTGATTATTTTTAGCTGCTTCCTCATAAACCTTAGTAGCTAAAGCCATTGCTTTCTCATTTAATTTTTCTTTATCTTCTTTGATTTGATCCAAATCTTTTTTATCTAGAGATTTTTTTAATTTATCGATTAATTCTTCAACTTCTTCTTTTTCTTTATTATCAACTTTATCTCCCAAGTCTTTAATAGCTTTTTCTGTTGCAAATATTATTTGTTCAGAATCATTAATTAAATCAGCCTCTTCTTTTTTCTTTAAATCTTTTTCTTTATTTTCTTCTGCTTCCTTAACCATCTTGTCAATCTCATCATCGCTTAAATTTGTAGATGCAGTAATAGTAATAGATTGTTCCTTATTTGTTCCTAAGTCCTTAGCTTTTACATTAACTATACCATTAGCATCTATGTCAAAAGTTACTTCTATTTGAGGTATTCCTCTTGGTGCAGGAGGTATATTAGTTAATTGAAATCTTCCTAGAGTCTTATTGTCAGCAGCCATAGATCTTTCGCCTTGAAGCACATGAATATCTACAGCAGGTTGGTTATCTGCAGCAGTAGAAAATACTTGTGATTTTGATGTAGGAATAGTTGTATTCCTTTCAATTAAAACAGTATTAACTCCACCTAAAGTTTCAATTCCTAATGATAATGGAGTAACATCTAATAATACAATGTCGTTTACATCTCCAGTTAATACTCCACCTTGAATAGCTGCTCCCATAGCAACAACTTCATCAGGGTTAACTCCTTTATGTGGTTCTTTTCCAATCTCATTTTTAACTAATTCTTGAACCATTGGAATACGAGTTGATCCACCAACTAGTATTACTTTATCGATATCGTTTTTATTTAATTTCGCATCTTTTAATGCCTTTCTAATAGGCTCTATAGTCGATTCAACCAAATCTCTTGTCAAGTCTTCGAATTTAGCTCTTGTCAAAGACATTTCTAAATGAAGAGGTCCTTCAGATCCTTGAGAAATAAATGGCAAGCTAATTTGAGTTGTAACTACTCCACTTAAGTCCTTCTTAGCTTTTTCTGCCGCATCCTTTAATCTTTGCATAGCCATTTTATCTTTTGATAGATCTACACTATTATCTTTTTTAAATTCTTTTACCAAATAGTCAATTACTCTTTCATCAAAGTCATCTCCACCGAGTTTATTGTTTCCATTAGTAGATTTAACTTCAAATACACCTTCACCTATTTCTAATATCGAAACATCAAATGTTCCTCCACCTAAGTCATATACTAAAATAGTATGGTTTTCATTTTGTTTATCTAATCCATATGCTAAAGCTGCTGCTGTTGGTTCATTAATGATTCTTTCGACTTCTAATCCTGCAATCTTTCCAGCATTCTTAGTAGCTTGTCTTTGAGAATCATTAAAATATGCAGGTACAGTTATAACCGCCTTATCTACTTTATGTCCCAAATAACTTTCTGCATAATCTTTCATATAAGAAAGAATCATTGCACTTATTTCTTCAGGAGTATATTTTTTTCCTTCAGCTTCTACTTTCTTATCGCTTCCCATCAATCTTTTTACTGACATTATTGTGTTAGGATTAGTAATCATTTGCCTTTTTGCAGCATCTCCTACTATCTTCTCTCCATTTTTAAATGCTACCACCGAAGGAGTAGTTCTCCCACCTTCTGGGTTTGGTATAATTTTTGCTTCTCCAGCTTCTAGCACACTAACACAACTATTAGTTGTTCCTAAATCAATTCCTATTATTTTACTCATTTTTCATCTCTTCCTTTCTTATATTTACTTTAACCATTGTTGGTCTTATTACTTTATCTTTATATATATATCCCTTTTGCAATACTTCAATTACAATATTGTTTTCAATACCTTCAATATCTTCAGTCAATACAGCTTGATGATACGTAGGATCAAATGTTTTATTCAACGAATCTATTTCTTTTACTTCAAACTTGTTTAGCAAGCTTACTATGCTTGAATAAATCATCTTAAATCCTTCTAAAAATCTTGATAATTCGTCAGTTAAATCCGTATCATCTAACTTAATTGCTCTTTCAAAATTATCGATTATAGGAAGAAGCTCCATAATTAAATCTTCATCACTATATTTTAGCATTCTATTTAATTCTTCATCTTTTCTTTTCTTATAATTTTGAAGTTCTGCTAAAGATCTCAATACTTTGTCATTCAATTCTGCATTGTCCTTTGTTAATTTTTCAATTTCTAAATTTATTTCTTCTTTCTTTTTTGCCATTATTCCCTCTCAATTTTCTTCTTGACATAATCTAAATAACTAACAACCTTTTCATATTCCATTCTCTTCGGACCAATAATTGCGATTGTTCCTTCTTCTCCATCGATGTTATACTTTGTTTTTATTATAGTTACATCAGAATCTATATTACTTTCTTCTCCAATATATACATTTATTCCATCATTAGTTTCTTCAACGGTGTGAATAAGCTCTTCATCATTTAATTTTTTTATTATTTTTCTCATTTTTTCTGAATCATCAAATTCGGGTTGAGAAAGCATATTAGTTTTAACTGACATATTATAATTATTTGATTTTTGAGTAAATTCACTAAATGCATCATAGAAAATGCTATATATTGCTTCATGCTGTTTAATATAATTGCCTATTATAGGTTTAATTTCATACTCGAGTTTTTCGCTAACTTCATCAATCAGAGTTCCAACAACAAGATTATTAATTAAATCTACCATTTTCTTTATTTCTTCTACAGACAACCTTTTTTCTATCATTATTGCTTTATTTTCTACGTGACCTTTATCAGTTACTATTATTGCAATTATTTCAGTTTCGCTTATTGGAATTACTTCCATCTTCTTTAATCTATTGTCCCCTGAAGATTTACCAAGCACTATTGACGTATATGATGTCATTTCAGATATTATTTCCATGCTTTTTGTTATAGCATCAGATAATACTAATTTATTATTTTTAAATATCGTTTGAAGCTTTAATACATCCTCTCCCGAAATCTCTTTAGGTTTCATTAATTCATCAACATAATATCTATATCCTTTTTCGCTAGGTACTCTTCCTGAAGAAATATGAGTTTTTTCCAAATATCCCAAATCTTCCAAATCAACCATATCATTTCTTACAGTCGCAGAAGAACAATCTAATTGATCACACAAAGATTTAGATCCAACAGGTTTTACTGTTTTAATATATTCTTCTACTATTTTCTTCAATAATTCTTTTTGTCTATTCGTTATCACTTAATCACCTTCTTAAACTTGACATATTCGATTATATAACACAAATTTAGCAATGTCAATACAAGAGTGCTAAAAAAAGAAACATTATCAAATGTTCCTTTTTGAATAAACTAAATTATTGAATTAAAGCTGCAATCATAAAAGAAAGAGCAACAACAAATAATATCGAAAGCAACAAGTAAATATATTCATATTTGTTATCTTTTAAAGTTTTAACACCCAATCTATCAAGTATTGGAACCAATAAATTCATAAGTATTACCGCAATCATAATGTTTTCAGGATTTTTTGTTAATAACCTTATTATTACAGTCAATATACCAAGACCTATTCCATTTAATATTTGTCCAGTATTAGTTGTTGCAGTTGTTACAGGATCGCTCATAAATACTGCAACAAACAATAAACTTCCACTTAATACATTAAATATCGGATACCATATTTCTGCACCATAATGTGTTCCAATCATAAATGCCATAAAAAATACAGTAAGAATATAACTAATGGTTACCTTCCATTTGATGACTTTAAGTATTGACAACATTGCAAAAGACAATAGCATCAAGAATCCATTAGTAGTTCCTAGACTTCCCGGAACCATTCCAAACAAGAAATTTAGAATCGAACCAAATGGAGCAACTGATGTATTATAATCAAAACTTGATATGGTTGAAATAGGAATAGTAGAATACTTTTCAGCTTCAATCAAATTAAAATAATTTCCATAATTTGAGAAAACACTACCATATATTAAAGAAATAAAGATTATTCCAATTGCAGCAGGGTTAAATGAATTTTCTCCAAATCCTCCATAGACCATTTTTCCAAATATCGTTGCAACTAATGATCCAATAATTACAACATAAATTGGGATGTTTATCGGTAATAACAAAGATAGAAACAAACCTGTTATTATCGAATAAAATGGAGTAGTCTTTCTAAAACCCCTTTTGGAGCTATCAATTGCAATATATATCCTTTCAGAAATATAAGATGTTGCGCAAGATACAATAATTATTATTAAAGGATACAAAACATCTAATAAAGGAAATCTATTTTCAATAAGAACTAAAAACACATTTTTATACAAAGAAAATAATAATATGGGAATCAAAACTATTATCAATCTTTTATAAATTAAATCAGTAGAATCTTCATCTCTAATATGTGGGCCACTATCCAATGCAAATCTCATTTTTCCACCTCTCTTTTTGCTCTTTTTACAAAACTTCTAACATCTATATTAGAAGGACATATATATGAACATATACCACATTCGATACATTTTTGAGGGTCAAGTTTTCTAAGCTCATATACATTTTTCATATTATCTTTTATTAAAACTGGTGCAATTTTTGCAGGACAATATTCAATACATTTACCACATCTAAAACAAGGATAAATCTTTTTATCTTCAATGTCATCGATAAATAAAATAGAATTTAAGTTTGGAGTAACTATTAGATCCGTTTTAGGAAGCGCTCTTCCCATGATTGGACCACCTGCAACATATTTTATTGACTCCCCATTTATTAGTTCTATCTTGTCCAATATATCAGTGATATTTGTGCCAATATTCAATAACGCATTAAAAGGTTCCTTAACTCTTTCTCCACTAATGGTTACTATTCTCTTGTCTGTACAAGTATTAAACTTCAATGCCTCATAAATTGAGTAAATAGTAGAAATATTGTTAACTACAACGCCCTTCTCTTGAGGATAATGTACATAATCTAATTGAGTAATCTCTTTTACTAAATCTTTTTCCCAACCAATTGGGTAAGAATCTTTTGCAGATACTATGTTAATTCTTGGAAATTTCAACGCATTTTCAGAATATAAAGTAATCAAATCAGTATATTTTGAATTAATTGCTATATAGCAATTCCTTATATTATTTATTTTCATTATTGCATTTATAGTTTCGATTATCTCCAAGTATTTTTGTTTTGCTAATGCATAATCTGCTGTTATATATGGTTCGCATTCAACTGCATTTACAATTAATGTGCTAAGCAAACAATCATATTTAATGAATGTAGGAAAATTTCCCCCACCCATACTAGATACTGAATATTTCTTCAATGTTTCCAAAAACTCTTCTTTTGTATAATTAGAAATATCTTTTATTTCTACCTCTTTAGGTTGTCTACCTTTTTTTTCAATATTAATACATGGAACAGTTCTTCCATCTAAATATATACACTCATCTATTTTATCAACCACACCCGAAACAGGAGAAACAATAGAAAAATCCAATTTCTCACTCTTTGCAATGGGTTGATTCTTTTTAACCTTAGAACCTTTTTTTACTAATAGAGTTAATTCAGTAGAATTATTTATTACCAATGGAATAGAATATAAATTAATACCTGTCAAATCAACAAATCTATCCTTTGACAAATAACTCATATCCTCGAACTCAATTCTGTTCATAAAAAACCTCACTTATTATTCAATATAATAATACCATTGTTTTTGAAAAAAATAAACCAATTATTCTAATATTTATAATAAAAAAATAATAGTAATTGCTCCTATTATTTCTATTTGTAATAATTATTCGTAATATTCACCTTTAATAAACCCTAGTTTCCTTAATCTTAATCTTATTAATACTTCTAGTCCTCTATTAAATTTTGTAAATATTATTTCTTTCCCACTAATTCTGTCTACTAATATAGTATATATCCCAACTCTGTTTCCTCCTAATATATCAGTGACAAGCTGATCACCGATAAGTGCTATTTCATTTTCGGAATATCTATATTCTTTAATAACAATATTAAATTTCTTTTTGAATGGTTTTTTAGATTTCGCAGAGCAGTCAACCTCCAATATTTCCTTAAAAGGTTGTATTTTCTTTTTATGCGCATTAGAAAATATTATTATTCTAAACCCCATACTCTTTAGTTTTTCAATTAGATCTATTACCTTTTTACTTGGTTTTTTTGTGTCATTTGTAATTATTGTGTTGTCCAAATCAAAAAGCAAACATTTAATACCCATACTGTTTAATTTCTTATAATCTACTTCATAAATATTTTTTCTGTACATATCTGGTTTAAACTTATCAATCATGTAATCACCTTATTCAATTATACTAGATAAATAAACAAAAATAAAGAAAATATGTCTTTATTTATTAAATTCATACAATCCTATGCCAACTGCAATAGTAATATTCAATGAATCAATTAAATCATTATGTTTTATATATATACTTTCATAAGCACTAAATGAAGAGTCTAGTCCTGACGATTCATTCCCAAATACAAGAGAATTTGGATTTTCTTTTTTTACATCATTTATATTATTTTTACCATTCAGCATAAATGTATAAATTGTATGATTATTATACTTGTTTTTGTATTCTTCAAAACTAATAAAGACTTCAATATTTATATTAAATATTGCCCCCATAGAAGATCGAATCACTTGTGGATTAAAATGATCTACAGTAGGAACAATAATAGCTAGATTCCTATAATTAAATCCCAACATGGTTCTAATAATGGTACCTAAATTACCCATATTAGAAGGATTAACCAAGACCACGTGAGATTCGTTTTTTTGTAAATCATCAACATACTTTTTGAATACTCCAACAACATAACAGTTTTCTTTATTGCTTATCTTAGATATTGATAAATCATCATACTCACAAACGATATTTTTTTCTTGGCATAGCTTTATTATCTTTATTTCTATCTCTTTATCTATTTTTTTTGATAATATAACCTTAATGATCTTTTCGGATTTATAGTTGATCAATTCAATTGTAGGATAAATACCAAGAGAATAAGATAAATTACTTTCTTTATTATATTTTTTCATATTAACTCCATTAAAATTTCATTCATTTTATAAATCCATTCTTCACTTATATAAATGTATCCATCACTAACTTCAATTTTATTTTCATCTATAAATTTTTTCAATAATAACTGAATATTACAATCATATTTTTCATTAAAGTCTTCTATATTTATCCCTTTAATTTTTCTTAATCCCAATATTAATCCATACTTGATACCTTCTTCTGAAGTATCAATAATTTCTTTATCATAATTTTTTTCTAAATATTTTGTCAAACTTTTGTGATTATCGATTCTTTTTCCATCTAAAAAAGAAGAAGCTCCTATTCCAAAACCATAATATTCTTCATTATTCCAATAAGTTAGATTGTGTTTTGATTCTAAGCCTTCTTTTGAATAGTTGCTTATTTCATAATGATTATACCCATTTGCCTTCAATCTGTCTTCAATATATTTGTACATATTATAGTCAGTATCTTGATCTATATTTTTTATCTTTTCTATAAACAATTTAGTATTAGGTTCTATCATCAAAGAATAACAGGAAATATGTTCAGGATTAAGTGATATATATTTATCTAAATCACTATCTAATTTTTCTATTGTTTCTCCTGGTATAGCATATATTAAATCCAAATTAATATTGTCAAATTTTATATTTCTAATTGTTTCTAATACTTCATATACCTTGTTATTTGACCTATTGATTCCTAAAATTTTCAAATTATCTTGATCAAAAGATTGAATACCAATACTTAACCTATTCACTTTGTTCTTCTTTAGCAATATTAGTTTTTCATAAGATAGACTCTCTATATTACATTCAAAAGTGAATTCTTCCAAATTAGACAAATCAAATACATTCAATATTTCAAATAAATACATTAATTCATTTATTGATAAAGAAGAAGGCGTACCTCCTCCAATATATATGGTTCTAATTGGTTCATTTTTATATCTTAATTTAATTTCTTCTCTTAAAGATTCCAAATATGGCATTGCCCATTTTGCATCATATATAATCTTACAAAAATCACAATAATAACAAATATTATCACAAAAAGGTATATGTATATATACAGCTTTCATTTTAATCCTCATCCATACTAAGAACAGACAAAAATGCTTCTTGTGGAATTTCCACACTTCCAATAGTCTTCATCCTCTTTTTGCCTTCTTTTTGCTTTTCTAGTAGTTTCTTTTTTCTTGATACATCCCCGCCATAACACTTAGCTAGTACATTCTTTCTCATTGCTTTAATATCAGATCTTGCAATTATTTTGCTTCCTACTGAAGCTTGAATAGGAACCTCAAATTGTTGTCTAGGAATTATATCTTTTAATTTTTCAACAACAGCTTTTCCTCTTTTATATGCAAAATCTTTGTGAACAATTGTACTCAAAGCATCTACTTTTTCCCCATTTATTAAAATTTCTAATTTAATTAAATCACTCGGTTTATATCCAATTATTTCATAATCAAATGAAGCATATCCCTTAGTATATGATTTTAACTTATCAAAAAAATCATATACTATTTCAGAAAGAGGCATCTCATAATGAATATTTACTCTAGTTGAGGTAATGTATTCCATATTTATAAATAATCCTCTTTTATTTTGGCATAAATCCATAATGGGCCCTATATACTCTGAAAATGCTATAATGTTGGTATAAATATATGGTTCTTTAATTTCTTTTATATTGACCCTATCAGGCATATCAGAAGGATTTTGAATTGCCTTTACAGCTCCATCAGTTGTATGTATTTCATATATTACTGAAGGAGAAGTGGCTATTAAATCTATATTGAATTCTCTTTCTATTCTCTCTTCAATTATGTCCATATGAAACATGCCTAAAAATCCAACTCTATAACCAAATCCTAGAGATTCAGATGTTTCTGGTTCATAAGTTAAGGCAGCATCATTCAATTGTAATTTTTCTAGAGCTTCCTTTAAATCCCCATACTTTTTAGAATCTATTGGAAACAAACCACAATAAACCATTGGTTTCATAACTCTATAACCAATCAAGGCTTCTTTTATTGGATCTGCGTTTAAAGTTATCGTATCTCCGACTTTAATATCTTTTATATTTTTGATAGCCGCTGTTATATATCCTACTTCTCCTGCAACCAATTGATCTTTTTTCTTTTCTTCAGGAGTATAAACACCAAGTTCGACTACTTCATAAGTAGCTCCTGTAGAAAGCATTTTTATAGTGTCTCCTTTTTTTAATATTCCGTTTGCTATTCTTACAAGACAAATAACTCCCCTATAACTTTCATATTCACTATCAAATATTAGAGCTTGTAATTTTTCAGTTGTTACTTTTGGTGGAGGTATTCTATCGATTATAGCACTTAAAAGCTCATCAATACCGATGTTTTCCCTAGCACTTACCAATAATATTTCTTCTTCTTTAAATCCAAATGTATCGACTATTTCTTTTTTTACTTTTTCAATATCAGCATTTGGGAGATCTATTTTATTTATAACCGGAATTATAGTCAAATCTCTTTCCAATGCTAAATACACATTAGCTAATGTTTGTGCTTCTATACCTTGAGTAGCATCGACAACTAAAACAGCTCCTTCACAAGCCGCTAAACTTCTAGATACCTCATAAGAAAAATCTACATGTCCAGGAGTATCAATCAAATGAAATGTATATTCATTGTAATTCAATTGAACAGCATTCAATTTTATAGTAACTCCTCTTTCTTGTTCTAAATCCATCGAATCCAAAACTTGATTTCTCATGTCTCTTCCAATAACAGAATTAGTATGTTCTAATATTCTATCTGCTAAAGTACTTTTCCCATGATCTATGTGTGCAATAATACTAAAATTTCTAATGTTTTCCAATTTCATGTAACCACCAATTAAATTATACTATATATAAAGAATATAAAAAAGCATTTTATTAAATGCTCTTAAATATTTTATATAAATTTAATCTTATCTTCCAAATATTTTTTTATGTCATCCAAATTGACAATGTCTTGTTTCATAGTATCTCTATCTCTAATAGTAACTGTATTCTTACTCAAAGTATCATCATCTATTGTTATGCAATAAGGTGTCCCAATAGCATCTTGTCTTCTATATCGTTTTCCAATATTTGAAGTTTCATCATAACTAATAAAGAAATCCTTTGATAAATCTTGATAAATATTTAGTGCCTTTTCAGAATGATTCTTTTTTATTAAAGGTAATACTGAAGCTTTATATGGTGCTAAAAAAGGTTTTAATTTTAACACTTCCCTTTCAGTACCATCTTCCAACAATTCTTTATGATAAGCTTCAAAAAGAATTGCTAAGGTGGTTCTTCCAACACCATAAGTAGATTCAACTATAAAAGGAATATATTTTTCGTTAGTATCAGGATCTAAATATTCCATAGATTTAAAAGAATACTCTTGATGTTTTTTTAGGTCGAAATCCGTTCTATTGTGTGTGCCATTTACTTCACCCCAACCAAATGGGAATTTATATTCAATATCACAAGCAGCTTTTGCATAATGAGCCAATTTATCATGATCATGAAATCTCAAGTTAGATTCATCTATTCCTAAATCCATATAAAACTTCTTGCCATAATCTTTAAAATAATCATATAAATCCATATCATCGCCTTCTTTACAGAAAGTTTGATATTCCATTTGTTCAAACTCAATAGTTCTAAAAACAAAATTTCCAGGAGTTATTTCATTTCTAAAAGCTTTACCAATTTGACCAACACTAAAGGGAAGCTTTGCCCTCATGCTTCTTTGAACATTAAGAAAATTTACATACTCTCCTTGTGCATTTTCAGGTCTTAAATATACAACACTCTTAGAATCTTGAGTAACACCCCTATGCGTTTGAAACATAAGATTAAAATTTCTAATATCTGTAAAATTATGCTTTCCGCATTTTGGACACGGAATCTTTTTTTCATTAATATAATTAATCATTTCAGATTGTTCCATTTTATCAGGATTAGCGTCTTTATCATATTCACTTATTAAATTATCTGCTCTATGTCTAGTTTTGCATTCCTTACAATCAAGCAAAGGATCACTAAAACTTGACACATGTCCAGATGCTTCCCATACTCTTGGGTGCATTAAAATACCAGCATCTAATTCATAAGCATTTGGTCTTTCTTGAATAAATCTTTTTCTCCAAGCATCCTTTATATTGTTTATTAGCCTTACTCCTAAAGGACCATAATCCCATGTGTTAGCCAATCCATCATATATTTCACTTCCTTGAAAAATAAATCCATATTGTTTACAGTAATTCACCAAATCTTCTATATTCATATTTTCCTCCTACATATCCTTTAGTTTATTGATAAATTCTTTACTATTCAAATATAACCCTGTATATTTTTCATAATAATCACCCAAATATCTATCTATTTCTTTTTTAACTTTATCGCTTACTTCTACTTTTGATATCTTTGATATATCAAGATATTGGTACATTCTAATATGCTTGATAGTATCTATCGAATATATTCTCTCATTTGTTCTACAATCTTTGCACAATAAGCCATGTTTTTCTAAAGATAAATTCATAATATTGTTTTTATTACCACATAATGAACAACTATCTAAAGTAGGAGATACTCCTAAGTAATCTAATAATTTTAATTCCAAAATATTTGTCAATACTTGCGAATCTAAATTTTCATTAATTTTCATTATAGTAGAAATAAAATCATCAAATAGTTCCTCAAAACTATCGACTTGTTTAACTATTTGATAAACTAATTCCATTAAATATGTTGTATATCCAATTTTCATTATATCTTTTTTTATAATGCTTAAATTATTAATTACATCTACATTAGTTAATGTAGATAACTTTCCTTCTTTGTAATAAATATTAAATTTTCCATAAGTCATCTTTGAAGATGCACTGCATAAATTACTTTTAGGTCTTTTGCATCCTTTAGAAATAACAGAAATAAGACCGTGTTTTTTTGTAAATATATCGATTATTTTGCTTGATTCCAAATAATCTCTTTCTCTAAGGACAAAGCCCTCTATTATTTCTTGCATAATAGCTCCTATCTATCTTTAAGACCCAATTCTATTAAATGTTTTTCCTTATCTCTCCAATTCTTTATTACTTTAACATTTAAATCTAAGAATACTTTCTTACTATAATATTCCTCTATTTCTATTCTAGCTCTTGTTCCTATTTCTTTTATCATAGAGCCACTTTTTCCAATTATAATCTTTTTTATATTATCTCTATCGACTATAATTGATGCCGTAATATTAATGATATCTTTCTTCTCTTCCATATTTTCTACTATACATGTAACCGTATGTGGTATTTCTTCTTTAGTTAAATGAAGAACTTTTTCTCTAATTATTTCACTTATATAAAAATATTGGTCAATTTCTTCATAATTAAGTTCTTCTTCAGAATTGATGAATTCTTTAATTGTTTTAATTAATTCATCAATATTCTCTTTTTTATATGCACTAATAGGTACTATATGAGAAAAATTATATAATTTAGAATAGTCCTCTATCTTAGGTAATAATTCTTCTTTTTTTATTAAATCAATTTTGTTTAATACTAATATAGTCGGAATATCAGATAATTTACTTGTTAAATATTTATCGCCTTTCCCCAAATCCTCAGTAACATCTACAACCATCAATATTAAATCCACATCTCCCATTGATATGTAAGCTTTAGAGTTTAATATATTCCCTAATTTATATTTTGGTTTATGAATGCCCGGTGTATCAACAAATATTATTTTACAATCTTTGTCCTCATAAATACCTTCTATGTTGTTTCTTGTTGTTTGAGGTTTATTTGATATTATAGATACCTTCTTATTTAGTATTGAATTGATTAAAGTCGATTTTCCAACATTAGGTCTTCCTATAATACTCACTATACCATGTTTCATAAATTCCCCTCACCAAAAGAGTATGGGGTTAGCTGATCTAGAGCATAGGTGTTTTCTAAACCATTCGGAGTATAAGTATAAATCTTAATGTCTTTATTCATATAATCAACCATAGATTGTCTACATATAAAGCAAGGTGTTACTGATTTTTCAGCCATAATATGTAGTTCTACAAAATCTTCTTTATTATAACCATTTGAAATTGCAGAATATAAAGCAGCTCTTTCAGCGCATATACCAGCATTTGGAGATGAAGTCTCTACATTTACTCCATAAAACTTCTTACCATCTTTTGTAACTAAAATTGCAGATACTCTAAAATTATAATATTTACTTTTTGAATTGTTAAGCAATTTTCTTAATTCTTCTATCATTACTACCCCTTAAAAACCAATTTTATTATTTGCGGTAAGAACACATATATTCCAACTACCGTTGCAAGCATAACAGCCGTTAATACAGCTGCAGATGCACAATCCTTTGCCACTTTTGCTAAAGGTTGATATTCATCAGTTACCAAATCTACAGTAGCTTCTATTGCAGTATTCAATAATTCAGCAACAATAATTACTACCATTACTAAAAACAATAAAATCCATTGTGTTCCTGTAATTTCAAATATTATTCCGCATACTATTGCAACGATACTGAAAAATATATGCAACAACAAACTTTGTTCATGAGTATATGCATACTTAAATCCATAAAATGAATTAACCCAACTAGCAATGAATCGATCGAATCCATATTTTTTTGGTTTTACCTCTTTAATTATTTTTTTACTTTTCTTTTTATCTTTTGACACCGTACTCATCTAATATCTCCTCCTGTAATTTAAACATTACTTTTTCATCTTCATATTCTAAGTGATCATATCCTAACAAATGTAGTAACCCGTGTATTGTCAAAAACAATATTTCTCTTTTTAAAGAATGATTATATTCTATAGCTTGATCTTTTGCTTTTTCTATTGAAATATAAATATCTCCAAGTATTCGCTTTTCTTCATATAATGACTTATCATAATCTTCTAAAGCAAAACTTATTACATCTGTTTCTGCATCAATATTTCGATATTTACTATTCATTTCTTTTATCTTTTTATTGTCTACAAATATTATATTAAATTCTATATTATCAATTTTCAGTTTATTTAATGCAAAATTTAAAAAATCATATATATCAAATTCTAATTTTTCATTTACTTCATAAAACACTTCTATATTTTTCATGATCCCCCCAGTAGAACCTTATACCAATTGGTAATATAGAGCACAAATAATATGAAAAGCATAACAATTATTAAGTTTAAAAACCAATCTTTTTTTAAGAAATTCGGCAGTTTCTCTTTAATTTTATAGAACAACATATAAAATAAATAACCAATTGTTCCTCCAACTATATTTAATATTATGTCATCTATATCAAATACTCTTCCAATCTTCAATTGAATAAGCTCTATTACTGATGAAATAAAAAGAGAAAGAAAAAAAGAAGCATATATTTTGTTAGTCTTTGTATAATAGGTAATAAACCATCCTAATGGAACAAAAAGAAGAATATTACCGATTACGTTTCTTAAGAATAATTTAGAATTTAAATCATATCTAAACATCTCTTGAAAAGGAATAAAATTTGAAAATCCATAATTGTTATCTTGAAAGGTAACAATATAGAACAAAAATAACACATAAACAACAAATAATAAACTAGTTATTTCTTTATAAAATACAAATTTTTCGTTTCTATTTACTAGAAAGTAAACTATTCTAATAGAAGCTAAGACTACAATAAAAATAGCTGTCATTGGCCAGATTTTTTCCAATGTATCAATCAAAGCATTTTTAATCATAACTACTCCTCATAGGTATATTATATCACAATAAAAAGAGCAAATTAATTTAATTTGCTCTTCAATATTTCACTTGCTAACGACGAATCAGCTTTTCCTTTAATTTTTGGAACTAAATTTTTCATTACGATTCCAAAATCTTTTGCTGTGCTTGCATTCACTTCTTTTATAGTATCATCTATTATCTTGCTTAATTCTTCGTTTGAAATTTGCTTTGGAAGATATTTATTTAGCACTTCTATTTCTTTATTTATTTTTTCTATCAAGTCTTCTCTATTTGCTTTTTTAAACTCTTCTATGCTATCTTTTCTTAATTTAATTTGTTTGCTAATAATATCAACTATATCAATATCTTCAAGAATTCTATTTGCTTTTTTTTCCTCAAGTACTATTGCACCCTTAAGTAATCTAATAGTTGATAATTTTATTTCGTCTTTTTCTTTCATCGATAAAATTAAATCTTGTTTAATTTTTTCATTCATTAAAAATCTCTTCTTCCTTCTGAGTTTTTGCTTTTCTTTTTGCTGTTCTTTATAGCATTTTTCTTAGCTTCTCTTTCTTTTACTCCAGGCTTAATATAATGTTCTCTTTTTTTGTATTCACTAAAGATTCCGCTTTTTGCAGAATCGTTTTTAAATTTTTTGAAAGCGCCTTCAAAATTGCCATTCTTTACTACTACCTTTGTCATATTCATCCCCTCCCTTGCGGTTATAGATTATGTAAATTATATCAAATTACTGTTGCTTTTTCAACAGCAAAAAAGAAAGATTATTTATCTTCTTTCTTTTTTTCTTTATTTAAAACAAGCTTGCCTTTATAAAATCCACATTCAGTACAAACTCTATGTGGTCTTATAACAGCACCACAATTCGAACACTTAGTAGTTTGAGATTCTTCTAATTTGTAATGTGTACGACGCATTCTCTTTCTAGTTTTACTAACTCTTCTAAAAGGAACTGCCATAATATCCCTCCTTAATTATTATCTTCATCGACTAGTTTCCAGCCTTGACCACCAATTTTGCTTCTATCAATATCAGGGCTTAAAACTTTTAATGGGATTTCTAGAATTATATTTTGCCATATAATAGGCATAATATCAACATTATTGTTATCAATTTTTAAATATTCTTCATTTTCTTTTGATAAATCTTCATATATTTCAATATCAAAAGGATGAGGTACATCGACTAAAGATACCGAACATGGTAATACCATCGTTCCTTTAATAGACATATTTAATATTATTAAGTCTTCATATTCTCTTTTAAAACAACCAGAAACATTTACTATACTAATAGATCTTATCTCAGTAGTTTTTAAATGTTCTTGTCCAAAATTAATTTGTTTTTCAAACTCTATTTCATCTTGAGAATAGTTCAACAATTTGCTAATATCTATATTCATCTTTCCCACCGCTATTACATTATACTAGCATTTATTTAAATATGCAAGAATAAAATGTGTTATATTATTAATAGAGGTGGTTATATGAAATCAACTGGAATAATTGTGGAATACAATCCGTTCCATAATGGACATCTTCATCATTTAAAAGAAATTAAAAAAATGTTTAAAGATAATGTAATAATTGCAGTAATGAGTGGAAACTTTACCCAAAGAGGAGATGCTAGTATTATAAACAAATGGGAAAAAGCAAAGATTGCATTAGAATTTGGAATTGATTTAGTAATAGAACTCCCCTTTCAATATGCAACACAATCAGCAGATATTTTTTCCAAAGGTGCTTTAGAAATTTTAAATGATTTAAGAGTTGAAAATATAGTCTTTGGAAGTGAACTTAATGATGTTAATAAATTGGAAGAATATGCAATAAAATTAATAAATGACACTAAAGAATTAAAAGATAATATGTCTTATCCTGCAAATATATTAACAAAAATAGGAATAGATAAACCCAATGATATTTTGGGCATATCATATATTAAAGATATATTACTAAACAAATATAATATTATTCCATATACAATAAAAAGAGATTCAGATTATCATAGTAAAAATCTTAAAGAATGTAGTGCTACTTCGATTAGAGAAGCAATAAGAAATAATAAGAGTATTGACGATTATTTACCATATACATTTAGATATGAAAATATTAAGTATATAGAAGATTATTATGATCTGCTAAAATATAAAATTATATCTTCAAACGATTTATCTAAATACAATGGAGTGGATGAAGGATTGGAACATAGAATAAAAAAAGTGATATTAGAATCCAATTCATTGGATGAATTAATAAACAACATAAAAAGTAAAAGATATACATATAGTAGAATAAAAAGAATGCTGTTACACATTCTAATAGGTTATACAAAAAAGGAAAATGAAATATATAAGAATACTAATTACATAAGAGTGCTAGGATATAATGATAAGGGAATTAAATACTTAAATTCAGTAAAAAAAGAATTGAAATTACCTTTAATAACAAATTTTAATAAATACAAAGATTTGTTATATATAGACTATAAAGTTTCATTAATATATGATTTTAAAAATATTAAAGAAGAATTTAATAAGCCAATAAAAAAAGAATTATAATATTCTTTTTTTTCTATTTTCAAGGAGTATTATTATTGTAACTACTCCAATCACAATAACTACAAATATAATATATACATAATAATCTAGTATAAATGTAATTATATTTCCTTCTTTTTTTTCACTCTTTTTAACACTTTCTTCATCTTTCTCGATTATTTCTTTACTTTTTTCATATTCTTTTATTTTCTTTTCAAACTCTTCTCTAGTTATACTTGTGTTTACATTTTCTTTACAAAGAAAATACTCTTCATTTCCTACACATAACTCATCATCTTTGTATATATTAAAATATGGAACACTAAGTGTCTTGATAGAAACATCAAATCCATCACATATTCCACTAGGTGTAGCATAAACGTCTAGTTTTAAAATAGTTCCCGGTAGTATTTTATATATTATATTATTAGTAACAGTATAAATATTCTTATCATATTCCACAATAACATCTTGATTCATATTATGAATTGTAATCTTATAATATATTTGTTCCTTTTCTTTATATTTTTCCAATTCATAATTAAAATTCAAAACATCATTTCTTAGTCTTGCTTTCTCTTTTAATGTACACAAAGGATTTAAAGTGTCATTATATGAGAACACTTTTATTGGAAATAATATAACTAATAATAATAATAAATATTTCATATATCCCCTTTATCATATAAAAATTATAACATATTTTATAATATAAAAAAAGAAAAGAACTATTTTATTATTTCTTTTCCTCCCATATATGGTCTTAAGGCTAATGGTATTTTTATGCTACCATCTTCTTGATAATTATTTTCAATAAATGCTATCAAAGCTCTTGGAGTCGCTAATACTGTATTATTTAAAGTAGACAAATATTCATTATTATTCTTTTTTACTCTAATACCCAATCTTCTAGCTTGTGCATCTCCTAATCTAGAACAACTGCCCACTTCAAAATATTCTTTATTTCTTGGGCTCCATGCTTCGATATCACAAGATTTGACCTTTAAATTTGCCAAATCTCCACTACAACATTCTAAAGTTCTTACTGGGATATCTAAACTTCTAAAAAAATCAACAGTATATTTCCACATTTTGTTATACCATTCACTTTCTTGCTCTTTTTCACATATTACAATCATTTCTTGCTTTTCAAATTGATGAACTCTAAATATACCTCTTTCTTCTATACCGTGTGCTCCAACTTCTTTTCTAAAGCAAGGAGAGTAAGATGTCATCTTAATTGGCAACTCTTCTACTTTTAATATTTGATCTTTAAACTTTCCAATAACAGAATGTTCTGAAGTACCAATTAAATATAAGTCCTCATTCTCTATTTTGTACATCATTGAATTCATTTCATCGAAACTCATTACTCCCTTTACTACATCCCCTCTTATCATAAAAGGAGGAATACAATAAGCAAAACCTTGTTCAATCATATAGTCTCTAGCATAGGATAACATTGCAGAATGGAGTCTTGCGATATCCCCCGTTAAATAATAAAAACCACTACCACTAGTTCTACCTGAACTATCTTTGTCCAAACCATTATATTTTGTAATTATATCGGCATGATATGGTATTTCATAGTTTGGAACAAGAGGCTCTCCAAACTTCTCAACTTCTACATTTTCGCTGCTATCTTTACCTATCGGAACACTATTGTCTATTATTTGAGGAATTGTCATCATTAATTCCTCTATCTTTTTTCTAATTTCTATTTCATCATTTTCCAAAGACACTAGTGAATTATTGATCGTTAATACTTCTTCTTTTATATTGTTAGCTTCCTCTTTTTTTCCTTCTCTCATCAAAAAACCAATCTTATCACTAAAATCGTTTCTATTCTTTCTAAGATTGTCAGCTTCTACTTTAATATTTCTAAATTTCTCATCCAATTCTTTTACTTGATCGACAATAACTATCTTTTCATCTTGAAATTTTTTTCTAATGTTCTCTTTTACAAGTTCAGGGTTATCTCTAATTAATTTAATATCTATCATATAATACTCCTCAATGCACTTTCTTTAATATTGCCAATTATATCAAAAAAGAATCAATAAAACAATCTAAATATATCCAAAGCAGATAAACCTAAATAGTATAAAATTATAGCTCCTAGACACAAATAAGGCCCGAATGGAAGCATATGTTCTTTATCTTTAAAGTAAAAATAAAGAGATATTGGAAATGCTAATATTGCACCCACAAAAACAGAAATTAAAGCATTTTCCCATCCCAATAGCAAACCAATAATGAGCAATAATTTAATATCTCCTCCCCCTAAAGTCTCTTTTTTAAATAAAAAATCTCCAAGCAACTTAATAAGAAGCATAAATGTAAAAGGAACAAATGCATCTGATATAATGCCCATCCAACCATGTGGACCATTAATAACAAAAGATAATACAATCAAAACCATAAAGAAAAAAACTATAATCTCATCTGGAATAATCATATATTTAGTATCCGATACTATTACTATGCTCATCATAGAAACAAAAATCAAGGAAACTGCAAGTTCAATTGAAAATCCAAAAACAATATAAGAAATAAAAAACATAACTCCAGTAAATAATTCAACAAAAGGATATATATAGCTTATTTCTTCCCTACACTTTCTACATTTTCCTTTCAAAAACAAAAAAGAAAAAATAGGAATTAAATCCAATATTTTTAATCTATAATTACACTTAGTACAATGAGATGGAGGAAAAGCTATCGATTCTTTCTTTGGTAACCTTAAACCAACAACATTGTAAAAAGATCCAAAAAAAGTACCTATAAAAAAGAAAAAAAGCGAATAATAAGTTGTGCTCATATTTATTTCTCCTACATAATTTCTTGATACATATTAAACATTGGCAATATAACAGACATCAATATTATTCCAACCAAAACAGTTAATACAACTATCATTATTGGTTCTATAAATGTTTTTATTTGATTAACAGCATTTTTGTGTTGTAATTGATAAAAATTAGATACTTTCATCATCATGTCGCCTAATTCTCCAGTTTTTTCACCAGTCAATAACATCTCATATGCAATCGTTGGGAAAGCCCATTGATTCTTAAATGCATTGGAAATAGGACTTCCTTTAGCTAAGTTTGTTATGGTATCAAATATTAACATTTTATAAATTTCATTTTCTGTTATTTTACTTAATACTTCCATACTGTCAGTAATAAATACGTTGTGATTCAACAAAGATCCAAACGTTTTAGTAAAAATTGTTACCTCGTTATACATTATAATCTTGCCAAAAACAGGAGTATGCATCATAGTATACTGAACAAATATTCTAAATACCTTTATAGATTTATATAAATATTTAAACAAGAATATTAACAATGCAATTCCGACCACTATATATATTATATTTTTTTGTAAAAATTTGCTTATGTTAATTATTGCTTTAGTTATATCGGGTAATTCTGCTTCCATTTCTCTATATATTCCAACAAATTCTGGAATAACAAATACTAAAATGAATATAATAACCAAAGTTGCAAAAGAGAATATTACTAAAGGATAAGTCATTGCTGATTTCATTTGCTTTCTCGTTTTATTCATCTCGTCATAATAAACAGCCATATCATCTAGTACTTCCGGTAAGTTTCCGGCCATTTCAGATGATTTAATCATATTAACAAGTAACTTTGGGAATGAATCTCCTTGTTTTTCTAAAGAATCACTGAAGTTTTCTCCCATAGTAAGTTCATAAGCAATCGATTTATATAAATTCCTTAATTTTGCTTTTCTTGTATCGGTTTGTTTCTCTAATATTTTTATAGAATCCAATAAAGGTAATCCTGATTTTAAAAATGTTGATAACTGTGTTAAAAAGAAAACCAAATCAGTTACTTTTATTTTACCTTTGTTAAATTTCGAAAATACACCATTTCCATAACTTCTTTGAGGTGTAATTTCATATACTTCATATCCTTCTGAAAGTAAAAATGAATGAACATCCAATTTCGAGAATGCAGGGAAATATCCCGTCTCAACAACACCAGTATCTACCTTTTTTGCAACATACTTATAATAAATTTTTTGTTCGCTTCTTACTGCATCTTCACCTTCAAAATTTATTAACAATACTTGTCTTGCTAATTCAGCTTTATTTTCTCGATCTTTAATTATAGATAAATTATTATACCATTTTTTGAATTTTTCTTTGAAAGGAATTGTTTCTTCAGATTTTTCCTTCTCTTCGAGTTTTGCTTGCTTTAATTTACTTGCATTTTCTTTTCTGCTCTTTATTGATTCTTCTCTCTCTTTTTTAATCTTTGCTTCTTTTTCAATCTTGTCAATCAATAATTTTTCTTTAAGTCTTTTCTTTTCAAGCATCAATTTTACTTTTTCTTCTTGTTTCTTCTTTTTTGCATTGATTTTTTCTTGTCTTATTTCTCTTTTTTGTTCTAATACCAATTCCTTTGCTTTTTTAGCTACTTCTTTTTCTTCATTTCTTTTTTCTAATAGCTTTCTTTTTTCTTCGGCCTTAACAAACTTCTCTTGTTCTTTTCTCAATAATTCTGCTTCTTTTTTTAATTCCTTCTCTGTTTTTTCTTGAACTAAAGATAAGTCAATTTGATTACTTTTAGTAGCTACATTTTTCCAAGAGAATAAATGTTTTTTCTCTTTTACAGGTCCAAAAATATTTCCATTATTTTGTTTTTGATCTGGATATTCAATAGATGAAATATCATTTGAAACAAGTCCCCCTTGTTTATTGAGAATATTTCTTTGTTCTTTTCTTTCTTCTTTTATTCTCTTTTTTTCTAGTCTTTCATCAATTTTTCTTTGTCTTTCTGCATTTCTTTTTTCTATTTTCAAATATTT
>CAYRXC010000008.1:0-26919 GCA_964428195.1 uncultured Muribaculaceae bacterium
AAAAAAATTGAAATATATTATTATGAAGTTAAAACAGATGAAAAACCAAATTTGGATAATTTAAATTTAACTGATAGTGAAAAAGAAGGTGCTTTTGAATTGAGATATATAAACTTAGATAGTGTTGAGCAAGAATTAATAAATAATGCAGAGATATACGGAGATAAGCATGGAATTGCTAAAGAAATGCTGAATTTATTAAAAGTTTATAAGGAAGATGATAATAATAAAGAAACCGAATCTGTTAATTAAATGAGGACATAATGGAAGACTATGATGTTTTTAATGAAATGAATAATATTAAAACAATTATTATGGGAATAGATTTAGATGACGAAAAATTTTGGCAAGAAGAAATAATAAGTAATTCTCAAATAGAATTTATGCCAATTCGCTTCTCATATAATTTAAAAAATTTTAGTAACAACTATATAAACAAAACTAAGTCATTGTTTATATATTATTATGATGAAAAAAATACCTATAATAATGAACTATTAAAAATGAAAAAACATTTTATTCATTATCAAAGAAGACCCATATTTGCATATATTCCAAATGAAGAAAAATACTTTAATTTAAAAAAAATTTTACAGGAGATTGGAATTAATATTGTGAATAGTAAAAAAGAATTGCTTAAAAATATCCAGAATTTATAAATCTTTATTTGATTATAAAAAGACAAATGACTAATGATTTTAGGATCAATATTTTATTAATGTTATAATTAATATAGGTGATATTATGGATATATTTTATTTTAATGAATTAGGTGAGTATGATAAATATAATCCTTCATTTTATCTTGATAGAAAAAATGCTAAGGATATTATGAAATATATTGGTAAATCACCTTATAAATACAGTATTGGTGACTTGTGTTCTCTTATTGACTTAACCAAAGAAGAAATTAAATCTATAATCGATGGATTGATTTTAATTGATGCTGTAACTGAAAAAGATGGTAAATTAAAAGTTGATTTTCCCACTCTTTATGAAGATGATATAAAGTTGTTAACTGAAGTAATAAGTAAATATATCAATAATATTACATATAAATTAAAAAACTTCTTAAATGGCCTAAATTATGATAAGGAAGCATTATATCATTTGGTATGTAACGATGTATTTGATAACTATGCATTTGATTATTTAGTAGATAAAGATCTTATAACGAATAATAAGAATAACATTGGTAATAGAAATTATATTATTATTGGATATGAAAAGAGCGAATTTATAGATAATTATAGTAATAAGTTATTATGTAGTAATAATAGATATAATTGTGGAAAGATTACTTTTAATAGTTTTGGAGATACTAATGGATTTAGAAATGATTTCTTTAGATACTTTAGATTAAAACAAATGAATAAAATATTATCAAAAGATATTGATTATTTTTATAAGTTGAACAATGAAGATGAAACAGTATTTAAAAAAAGACTTGAAAATACCGTTTTAAATAATAATGTGGATAAGGATGCCACAGATTTGTTAAATAAGCTTGGTTATTATAAAGATAATGTTATAAATGTACCGATAATAAAGAAAAAAGAACACTTAGTATTTTCAAAAGATTTAATGGATTTGATATATGAGGATATAAATAATATATTTATAAATATAATTAAAATTAATTTAACATCTAATATCAATGAAGTACCTTATAAAGAAATTGCAAATGAAATATGGCATATTATATTTGGGTTAATAAATGAAGAGTTAATAAAAGAAGGAATCGTAGCAAAACCGATCAGTTATATTGATGAAGGAAGATATTTGAAATGTATCTATATAGAAGAGTAGTAGTAAATATAGAAATTAAAAGGAGAATGTTATGAAAGAAATATTATACAATTATGATAATTTATTGAAAGAGGATATTAATGAAACAGTAATAAGAATTAAGATTTTATTAATAAATGAACAAAATGAAATAATGTTAGGACATTGTGATAATATTTATCAATTTCCTGGAGGTCATTTAGAAGAAGGAGAATCTTTTATAACGTGTATAAAAAGAGAAGTACTTGAGGAAACTGGTATTGATTTAGATGTTGAATTAGATAATGAAATTAAGCCATTTTTAAAAATATCACATTTTAATAGAGATTATCCAAGTAAAGGATCAAATCGTTCTTCTGAGTTATATTATTATTATCTAAAAACAGATAAACATCCTGATTTAAGTAGGGTTAATTATACTGAAAATGAAAAAAAAGGAAAATTTGAAGTTAAGAAAATTAATATGGATACTGTTGAAAAAGTATTAATAGACAATATTCCGGGTAATCCTAAAAATAAAATAATTGTACCAGAAATGATAGAAGCTATAAAAGAATTTATAAAAATTAATAACAAAAATTAATATTAACCAATATAATAATAGTTATGATTTTGTTGTCATATTACAAGATGGTTCTAAACCATTTTTTGTTAAGTATAATGATCCCCATTTAAAAGTATCATCAAGTATAGGTTTAATGCTTTTTCCTAATTCTGATAACTTATATTCAACTTTAGGAGGTACAATTGGATATACTGTTCTTATTACAAGACCATCTTTTTCTAATTCTCTTAATTGTTGCGTTAGCATTTTTGCGGTTGCGTTGGGTATTAGTTTTTTTAGTTCTCCAAATCTAAGAGTGTGATCCATAAGGTGCCATAATATTAAAGCTTTATATTTGCCTCCAATTAAGTTTAAAGTAGTTTCTACTGGACATTTAATATTCATATTATTCCTTTCATAGTATCTTTTTGGGTAGTATATTACTATATTGTATGTATTTATAATTTTGTTAGTGAATGATAAAATCATATCAACTAATTTATTATTAGTCAATATGGAGGAATCATGAAAAAAGAGATTTTAAATATAGATGGTATGAGTTGTACTGCATGTGCATTAGGTATAGAAAAAAGAATAAAGAAACTAGATGGAATAGATGATGTAAAAGTAAATTATAGTAATGAAAAGGCAGTTGTTTCATATGATTCAAATAAATTAAATATAAATGAAATAAAACTAGCAATTACTGAACTGGGATATAAAGTAATAGAAAAAGTTGATATTGATCAAGATAAAATAAAAAAGGAAAAAGATATAAAAATTTTATTTATAAAATTTATTGTTGCTTTAGTTTTTACTATTCCCTTATTTTATATTGCTATGGCACCAATGATAAAGCTTCCATTGCTGAAAATATTTAATAATCATATACTACATGCTTTAGTTCAAGCTATATTGGTAATACCCGTTGTAATAAGTGGTTATAAATTTTATACTGTTGGTTTTAAATTATTATTTCATAGAAGTCCAAATATGGATTCATTAATTGCAATAGGAACTAGTTCAGCTTTGATTTATAGTATATATAATACTATCTTAATTATTGGGGGAAATACCGATTTAATACATTCTTTATATTATGAGACAGCAGGAGTTATTATAACATTGATATTATTGGGTAAAACGTTAGAATCTATTTCTAAAGGTAAGACTAGTGAAGCAATTAAAAAACTTATGGGGCTTGCTCCAATTAGTGCATTAATCGAAGAAAAAGGAGTAGAAAAAATTGTTAAAATCGATGATGTAAAGATTGATGATATAGTAATTGTGAAGCCTGGGGAAAAAATTCCAACAGACGGAATAATAGTTGATGGAAATACATCTATTGATGAATCTATGCTAACTGGTGAAAGCATGCCGATTACTAAGAAATATAATGATGAAGTATATGCTGCTACTATAAATATTAATGGATATATTAAGTATAAAGTAACTAAAGTGGGAGAAAATACTGCTTTAGCTCAAATAATTAAACTTGTAGAAAATGCTCAAAATTCAAAAGCTCCAATAGCAAAAATGGCAGATATTATTTCGGGTTATTTTGTACAAGTAGTTACTTTAATTGCAATAATAGGTGCTATTATTTGGTATTTAGTAACATCGGATATTGAATTTTCTTTGAAAATATTTATTTCTGTATTAGTAATAGCATGTCCTTGTGCTCTTGGGCTTGCTACTCCAACTGCAATAATTGTAGCTACTGGAAAAGGAGCTCAAAGAGGAATATTAATTAAAAGTGGTGAAGCCTTAGAACTTGCTCATAAAGTAAATACAGTTATTTTAGATAAAACTGGTACCATTACTGAAGGTAAACCTAAAGTAACAGATATTGTTTGTAAAGATATTGATGAAAATAAATTAATTCAAATTGTTGCATCAATTGAAAAAAAATCCGAGCATCCGTTAGGAATTGCTATTGTAAATGACGCTATTTCAAAAGGAGTAGAAATTATAAATATAAATAATTTTGTGTCTATATCTGGACAAGGTATAAAAGGGGAATTTGATTCTAAAGAGGTATTAATTGGAAATAGTAAATTGATGATTTCTAATAATGTAGATATTAGTATTTTATTGAATGATTATGAAAGAATTGCTAATGAAGAAAAAACTCCAATATATGTTTCGATTGATAATAAATTAGTTGGAATAATAGGAGTAGCTGATGTAGTTAAAAAAGGTAGTAGAGAAGCAATTGATAAATTAAAGAGAATGAATATTGAAGTAATAATGCTTACAGGAGACAATGAAAATACTGCAAAAGCAATTGCTAAAGAAGTTGGAATTACAAATGTATTATCAGAAGTAATGCCAAATGAAAAAGCAAATGTTGTAAAAGAAATTCAGGACAAAGGCAAAGTAGTAGCGATGGTAGGAGATGGAATTAATGATTCAATAGCTTTAGCTGCATCTGATATTGGGATTGCTTTAGGGACAGGGACTGATGTTGCAATTGAATCTGCGGACATAGTATTAATAAGAGGTAGTTTAAGTGAAGTATCCAGTGCATTAGAATTAAGTAAGAATACAATTAAAAATATTAAACAAAATTTATTTTTTGCATTTGCATATAATGTTATTGGAATACCTATTGCATTGGGAATATTATATATATTTAATGGACCATTATTAAATCCTATATTTGCAGCACTTGCAATGAGCTTAAGTTCAGTTTCAGTACTTACAAACGCTCTAAGATTAAAAAGATTTAAACCAAGTATTTAATGGAGGAATCATGAAAAAACTATATATTAAAATTAATGGAATGACTTGTGATCATTGTAAATCAAAGATAAGTGAAGCTCTATTAAATATTAGCAACATTAGTAAGGTTACTTTTGATAAAGATATAGCACAAATAACATATACAAAAACAATAAAGAACGAATTACTAATCAAATCTATTGTAGAGCTTGATTATTACACTGATAATTCTATGATCTCCGATAATAAAAAGAAATTAAAGAGAAATATATCTTTGTTTCAATTTATAGTGATACTATTTTCAATTATACTTATTGGAATTGTATTAAATGGATTATTTAAAATTAATATATTTAACATGATACCAGTAATCAATAGTAATATTTCATTATTGATGCTTTTTGTAACAGGACTATTAACCAGTATACATTGTGTATCTATGTGTGGAGCTATAAATTTAATTGCTAGTTCAAGCAATAATAAAGATTATAAAAAACCAATTTTATATAATTTGGGAAGATTAACTTCATATACTATAATTGGAGGTATTGTTGGATTAGTTGGAAGTGCTTTAAAAATTAATGAAGCATTTCAAGGAATAATCATATTGATAGCGTCCTTAATAATGCTTCTTATGGGTTTAAATATGATGGGATTAATTAACTTCTCATTAAATTTTAAATTTTTAAATAAGTTTAAAAGTACTAATTCTTACGTAATAGGATTATTAAATGGATTTATGCCTTGTGGACCTTTACAAGCTATGCAAATATATGCATTGACAACAGGGTCTTTAATATATGGTGCATTATCTATGTTTATTTTTTGTTTAGGTACTATTCCTTTAATGCTATTTATGGGAATACTGTCAAACATATTAAATAATAAAGGTAAGAATATTATAACAAAGGTATCGATTGTATTGATATTAGTATTATCATTATCAATGCTAAATAGAGGTTTATTAAGCTTAGGAGTAGATATTTCGGATTTGTTTAAACCTAATTATGATAATTATATTTTTAGTAAAGTAATAGACGATTATCAAGTAGTTGAATTTGATTTGACTTATAGTGGTTATAAAGATATGGTTGTAAAAGAAGACATTCCTCTAAAAATCATTATAAATGTTAAAGGTGGACGTCTAACAGGATGTAATAATTCCGTAATATTTAAAGACTTTAATATTAAAAAAGACTTGAAATTTGGAGAAAATATTATTGAATTCACTCCAACTAAAGTTGGAACATTTACGTATACTTGTTGGATGAATATGCTAAAAAACAAAATTGTAGTAGTAAGTGATTTTTAATAGGTTCAGTAATTTATTGATCTTTAACTTAATATCAAGGAAATTTTAGTTACTTTTTTTATATTATAATAATTGTAGTATAATAAATATATTAGGAGTAATGAAATGAATAACAATTTAAATAATGGAAATATTGATTTAAAAAACAACTATAAGCATATAGTATTTGATTATATAGGAGGAAGTGTAGTTGGTGCGACTTTTACTACTAAGTCTACTAGAAATTCTTCTTCTGAAACTAAATCAAAACATATTTTTAGATTAACTGGAAGAGGTGGCAATGAATCTGTTATTATATTTTTATTTTTTATATTTTTTGGTTTAATTTTTAATGTAATTGATTTTCTTGGCGGATTTGAGGAGTATTTTAGTTTTATAAAGAATATAAATATGCCATTATATAGTATTTTTATAGAACCTATGAGACTATTTGATTTAAAGTTTTTTATATTTATTTTGGTTATTCTCCTTGTATTAATTAGAAAAAAATTAATATATAAAAAAATCGAACCAAAAGGAAGTAGTTTAAATATATATTCAAGGGAATTGCCAAGTAATTTAAGACCGGCTCATATGAGACTTTTATTAAATGATGGATTAATTGATGAAGTATCATTAGGTTCTACTATTGTAGATTTAATAGATAAAGGATACTTAGAATATTATAAAGATAGACCTGAAGATGATAAGTTAAATTTCTTTCATAGCAAAGATTCTAAATTGATTAAAACCAATAAATCTCATGATAATTTATTAAAGTATGAAAAGTATATTATAGATTGGTTTATAGATGGTTATGGGAATGGATTAGAAGTATCAGCAACAGAAGTAAACAATGGTTTAAAAACAAAATTAGAAAATGGAAATATGGAACCTGCGGATATGTTTTATGAATGGAGAGCTTTAGTTTTGATGTCTTTTCCTATTGATAAGTATTATATAAGGTATGGAGGTATTAAGTATAATAAAGTATATTCTATATTGGGTTTAATAGGTTTTTGTACTTTATTTACTTATATTGGTGCAATATTATTAGTTTATTGTTTTGGATTGCTATTTATGGTTAACCCTAAAAGGGTTTTAAATAAAACTGGAGTAGATGAAATATGTGAATGGTTAAGTCTAAAGAGATTTTTAAAAGATTTTGGAAATATGAAAGATAAAACTGCGGAAATGGTAAAGATTTGGGATTTTTATTTGACATATTCGATAGCTTTAGAACTTTCAAATAAGGCCACAGATGAAATTGTTAATTTTTTTGGAGATAATATATTGATAGGATCTATTGATGTATATAATGTTCAAAATATAAGGGCAGATATTAGTACAATTAGTTATAATTCTACTATTAATAATAATAATCAAAATAAAATAAAATTATTTGAACAATTAAAAATAGAAATAGAAGAAGAGTATAAGAAACTTTAATATTAGAAATATGAATTATCATTTATAAATAAAAAAAACTTTATAATAAATAAAGTTTTTATTTTAAGAAATTCTCTAATTGTTTTTCAACGCTTGCAATGTCTGTTTTTACAGCACTAATACTATCTTTATAAGAACTATTCCAATAATCTATTTCGCTTTTTGACAATTCTTTATCTTCACTTAATAATTTTTTTGTGTTTTCTAAATTGGTTAATTCACTTTTTAATTTTTGTATACTGTCTTTGTATATATCATACACAACATCAGCTGATGTTTCTCCAACTTTTGTATCAACTAATTTTAATTCAATCTCTCGCATAGTATTACTTGCTTGGTTAATGGCAACATTATGTTTGAATTCTTCTGGTTTGTAATGAGTATCTTTGTCTCCGTCTTTAACTCCACATCCAGTAATGAATAATATTGTTATAATAATAGCAATAATTTTCTTCATAATATTTTCCTTTCATATTTTGATTATACAATAAAAATAATAAATAATAAACAAATTATTTATTAGATAATTTTCTTTGTTTAATATACCCAATTATTCTAAATACAAATATATAAATAGCATACTCAGATAGATTAGGACCAAATGAAGATTCACCATTAATTATTAAATATGAAAATAGTGTGATGAAGAAGAACAAAAGATGAAGAACTATAAATGTAGGATTGTTTTTTATGAATGATTTGTAACCAAAGTATATATTTAATATATTAATTATTAATACTAATATATAAAAGATTATAATAGCAAAATCGGGTATAAAAAATAAGATTACTCCTAATGGATCAAATAGATTAGAAGAAGTATCAATAAAACTTAATATAGTTATTATTAAAGCATATATTCCAAAATAATTACTTAGTATTATACTTGATAAAACAATTTCATTTTTATTCTTCATAATATATCTCCATATTTATTATACAATATTCTTATATATTAATAACAATTATTTAAATAATTATGATATTATTAATATGATAGGAGAGTAAGATGGAGCTATATATAATAATTGGAATATTATCAATTTTATTAATCTATATATTAATAGTATTTAATAGTTTAACAAGATTAAATAATAAAGTAAAAGAAGCTTTTGCAACTATGGACGTATATTTAAAGAAGAGATGGGACTTGATTCCTAACATTGTAGAAACTGTAAAAGGATATGCAGATCATGAGAAAGATACATTTGAAAGTGTAGTAAATTTGAGGAATAGTGTTTATGATGATATGAAAACAAATGATAAAATAGACACTAATGATCAATTAACTAAAAATATATCAAAGTTAATGCTGCTTTCTGAAGCCTATCCTGAGTTAAAAGCAAATAGTAATTTTTTTGATTTAAGTAATCAATTGAAGAAGGTTGAAGAAGATATAGCACAATCTAGAAAGTATTATAATGCTGTGGTTAGAACTATGAATAACAAAGTTCAAATGTTTCCTAGTAATATCATTGCATTTTTGTTTAGATTTAAAGAAAAGAAATTCTTTGAAGCTACTGAAATTGAAAGAGAAAACATAGAGGTTGATTTAAAATGAAAAGAGTAAGATTATTAATAATTACTTTAATAGTGTTATTCTTATTTCCAATATTAGTGGATGCTAATATTTCTACATCTTCTTTTGAAGAGTATAATGAGTATCAGAAATATGGTAATGGAGAATATGAAATAAAAAAATATAAAGTAGATATAGTGGTAAATGAAGACAATACCTTTAATATTAAAGAAGAAATTACTGCTGATTTTTATGTAGGTAAACATGGAATAATTAGAGAAATTCCTTTAAGAAATGAAGTAGTAAGGCTAAATGGTTCAATTACTAAGAATTTTGCAAAAGTAAGTCAAATAATAGTTAATGAAAGAAACTCTATAGGTACAGAAGACAATCATAGAATAATAAAGATTGGAAATCCAAATGAAGTAGTTACAGGAATTAGAAATTATTCTATTGAATATAAATATGATATAGGAAAAGATCCATTAAAAGAGTATGATGAGTTTTATTTTAATATTATTGGAAATAGATGGGACACTACTATAAGCGGTGTTGAATTTTCTATTACTATGCCTAAGGAATTTGATGCTTCTAAGCTGGGATTTTCTTCGGGTATATATGGTTCTGTAAAAAATGATAAGATTAAGTATTCCGTTGAAGATAATACAATAACTGGAGTATATGAAGGAACTTTGAATGTTCAAGAAGGAATTACTGTTAGATTAGCTCTTCCTGAGGGATATTTTGTTGTTCCAGAAAAAGAGATATCTCTTTTAGATATATTTATTATTGTATTTCCAATCATAGGAGTCTTAGTATCTTTAATGTTATGGTATAACTTTGGAAAAGATGAAAAACCAATTGAAACAGTCGAATTTTATCCTCCTGAAGGATTTAATAGTGCAGAAGTTGCTTTTTTATATAAAGGATACGTTACAGAAAAAGATGTAATTTCTTTATTAATTTATTTGGCAGACAAAGGATATATTAAGATTATAGAAACAGAAGAAAAAGGATTAATATTTAAGCGTAGGGGATTTAAAATAATAAGATTAAAAGAATATAATGGTAATAATGTCTATGAAAGAAAGTTTTTAAAAGGTTTATTTAAACACAAAAAAAGATCTAGTATATTTTCAAATATAAAAGATAATAGTGTAAAAACTAATCGTAATGAGGTTACCTTAGAAGACGTTCAAGATCGATTTTATGTTACTATAAATTCTATAATTAGAGGTCTAAATTCTAATGAAAATATTGATAAAATATTCGAAAAGACGCCTTTTTATTCTTCTCTGATAATCGCAGTATTTATAATTTTTACTTTGATTATTATGCTTGCTATTCCTGCATTAGAATACAATGGAGTAACAGAATTTTTTAAAGCGATTGGATTAGTGTTATTTTTTATTCCATTTTATTCAATAGTATTTGTTAAAAACATTCATAAAATAGTTAAGTTTGTTTGGTCAGTATTAACAATTGGTTTTTCTTTTATACTTTATTCTGCTATGTTGGTTAATAATTTAAATCTGAATAATATACTATTTGTATACAGCTTGATTATAGGATTATTAAGTGTGTTTATTATGATTATATGTCTTATAATGATGCCAAGAAGAACAAGATTTGCAAATGAATTATTTGGAAAAATAAAAGGGTTTAGGAACTTTTTAGAAACTGCTGAAAAAGAAAAACTTCAAGAATTAGTAATGAAAAACCCAACATATTTTTATAATATATTGCCATATACTTATGTATTAGGAGTATCTAACAAATGGATAAAAAAATTTGAATCAATAGCGACGAAAGCTCCAAAGTGGTATGAAGGAACATCAACATTTAGTTTAAGCACATTTGGAAGTTTTATGGATTCGACCATGTCTTCTGCAACTAGTTCGACTTCTTCTTCTAGTAGCGGTGGATCATCAGGCGGTGGATCCTCTGGAGGAGGTTCAGGTGGTGGAGGTGGAAGTTCCTGGTAGATATTTTTAAAAAAAAATTAAATTTAAGGAGGAATAATGAAAAGTGAATTAGTACTACTTACTACAAAGAAAGTTGGATTCTTAAAATGGGATGTTTGCATTATTAGTTTTTTTAAAGATGAGTTGTTGATTACATCATTAAGCAACGCAAAACAAAAAGAATTGTTTTTAGCTAAGAAAAAAGATGTAAAAGATAGTGGCGGAGGATTCATTAAACAATCTTTTGCTATGCAAAATGTAATACCAGAATATGTAGACATGATTACAAATATGGTTAAGGAAGATGTAAGAAAAGAAAACACAGAAAGTATTAACAAAGGAATTATTACTAATATTAAATTTAAAAGAGCATCAGAAAATACTGATGCAGAAAATAATACTACCACATTATCAAAAGGCAAAATAGTTATTCAAGTAAATGGAAGAAAAATGAAGTTTAAACATTCGTATTTAGATAATAAAAAAGATTTAAAAAATTATATTAACAATTACTTGAGTAAATAATTATATATTTTTACAAATTTTTGGATAAAAGAATATCTGAAAAAAATGTTATAATAAGAATAGAATAGAGAGGGAATAATGGAAGAAGAAAAAAATGCTTTGTTAGAAGAGCTTAATAAAAAATTAGAAGAAGGATTAAAAGAAATAGAAGAAACCAATAAAGAGTTAAACCAAGAGACAAATGCTAACATAGATGATTTTCAAACCAAATTAGAAAAATTAAAAATAAAAAAAGAAGTAATAGATAATAATTCTTCTCAATCAGATTCAGAAGTTAATAATGTTGAGTTTGAAAAAGAAAACCAAATAGTGGAAGATATTAATGTTCCAATAGCAGACTTGGAAGTTAACAACGTTGAATTTGAAGGAAATAAACTTGAATCAGAAGTAAATGATATTGTAGTTGAAAAAACAGAAATAAATGATAATAATGAAAACAAACATAAAAGGAAAAATAGAACTCTTTTATTTGTTTTAGCGTTACTAATAATAGTTGGATTTTCTCTAATATCTTTTTATTATATAGTTGGAAGCGATGAGTTCTTTAAAACATTTAATATAGAAAAAAATAAAAATAAAGAGATTAAAGAAGTAGAAAAAATTACTTATGAACCTTACAAAACAAAAAGCTTTTCTCTTAAATGCTACTATAAAATTGATTCAGAAGTTTATGGAGATATAGAAGAAAAAACTTCTATTAGTAATGGGGATATAATAGTGTGTCTTCCTAATTATGAAGTATTGGCTAATAATCCATTAAATGATTTAACTTTTGAAATAAACTATGGAAGTGGTTTAAAATTAATATCTACAAAAAGCGATGTTGGAAAGATTGAAGTAGATGGCAATACAGCAAATGTAATTTTCAGTAAATTTAATTCTGCGGTAGATAACATTGTTAGATATGAATTTGAGGTAATAGATAATACAAAAAAAGATGATTTGTTTGTGTCTTTAGATTCTATTAAATTTAGAGCTTTAGATGGGAAATATTATGAAACAAAAGATCCTTTGACTAAATATTTAATTACTTCAAAAAACAAGTATATATATGTTACAGAAGAAGGCTATGTATTAGTAAATGACTATCCTAGTGTTGAAAAGCATCCTATTGAAAGAATATATGAATGTAAAAAAGAATGTGAAAATTTTTCTTCTGATTCTCCAAATTATTTGTTATTTATTGATGACGGTCTTGTTGTTTATGACATTGATAATGATAAAAAAGAAAATATTAATTACCCCTATGACTCTAGTTATAATTATTCATTGGTTATTTATGACAAACCAAGGGGAATAATAGCATCAGGCGAAGAAAAAATAGAATATTATTCTATTGAATATGATAAACTTATTTTGAGTTATGACAAAACAGAATATAAGAGACCATTTATATATAAATCTGGTAGAGATTACTTGGTTGTTAGCTATTTTGATAAGGATGAATCGTATATTATGAATCTACTTGATTTTGAAGGAAAAGTATTCAAACCAAAATTTAATGATTTAATTAAGTTGGAGAACTCAAACTATTATCAATTTAAGATTTATGCAGATCAAATTAGTGATGATGTTATTTTTTACACGAATAATATTGAACCTTTGTTTGACGGTAAATCTTACTCTAGTGATTTTGATGAGTTTTTAATAAATGATGGAAATTTAATAATAAATGGAAATGATAGAAATAAATTTTTAGTTTATGATTCAAATTATCAACTAGTTAAAACTAGTAAAGAATATAAAAAAATATATAATATTTTAGAAGGGCCTTATTTTATAGTTTTAGATTCAGATAACTACATAAAAATAATAAATTATGAAGAAGAAGAAAAAGCTAAGATAGTAGAAATGTCTAGTAATTTAACATATCATTCAATGATATCTGGTTGGCATACTGAAAACAATAAAAATGGTATATATATGGTGTTTGGAAATGCTGATATAGAGTATCCTAAATTAGGAAGTGGATTAGAGTATTTTTATATTCCTGATACTAACGAGATGGGAGTAATTGAAATTGAAGGAGTTGGGGGATATGCTAAACCAGTACTTTATTTGTATCCCACAAAAGATACAAATATAAGTGTCTCTTTCAAAAAACCTCAATTACTTACTACAACATATCCAAAATTTATAAATAATTGGAAAGTATTAGCTAAGCCCAATGGTGATTTATATGATTCAAATAATAAATATTATTATGGATTATATTGGGAAGAAGAAGGCTCTACTGAGGTCGATTTTAGTAAAGGATTTTATGTAACAAAATCAGACGCAATAAATTTTTTAGAAGATAAATTATCTGTATTAGGATTAAATGATAGAGAACGAAATGAATTTATTATGTATTGGTTACCTATTTTAGAAAAAAATGAAAAGAATTTAGTTTACTTTGAATTAACTGAAGAAAGAGATAGGTTTAACAAATTGATAATAGATCCTATGCCAGATTCATTATTAAGAATAGCAATTCATATTAAAAAAGTAGATAAACAAATCAAGATAAAGGAACAAGTATTGCCCAAATTTTCTAGAAAAGGATTTGCAGCTATAGAATGGGGTGGAGTAATACATAATTAAAAACCTTTTAAAGGTTTTTTTATAATAATAAAAATATCAATCTATATTTTACGTTTATATGTAAATATTGTTAAGAATTATAAATCATCTATTATGAGTATGATATAATTATTTGGTTTAAAATAGGAGGATTATATGGATGAGTTAGAACTGTTATTTGTTAGTTTGGGTATTTTTGTATTGGTATTTTTTGCGATTGGTTTTTTATTATTTATTTTGTCAGCATTAGGATTGATGGGAATTGCAAAACAAAACAATATAAGCAATAGATGGATGGCTTGGATTCCTGTTTTTAATGTATATCTTTTTGGAAATGTTGCATATGGAAAAAAATATGGTTGGCTTTTGATAATATTGCTATTTGTCACGGGTTTAAATGGTCAAGAATTTAATGGTGAACTAATATCATTCCCACCTTTTATATATTTTGTATTGAGCGCATCAACACTCTTATTTGTATTGGCGGCATTATATAAATTATATTCAAAAATGAGCGATAAGGCAATCTTGATGTTTATATTCACGATATTATCTTTAGGTTTGCTTTCTCCAATTTTTCTTTTTGCAATAAGAAAAAATGGAGTCATTAGTTATTAATATTTGTATTATTGTGTTATAATTAACAAAGGTGATAAGTATGGAATGCAAGATTTTAGTAACAGGTATAATAAGGAGCAATAACAAATTGTTGATTGTTAAAAGATGTAAAACAGATAGATATAAATCATGTACTTGGGAATTTCCTGGAGGAAAGCTTGAGCACAATGAAATGATAATAGATGGTTTAATTAGAGAAATTAAAGAAGAAGTAAATATAGATGTTTCGAATAAAAAAATAGAATTATTAACATATAACGAAGAATTTGAAAAACAAGGTGATTTATTAGTACGTATTCTAAAGATGATATTTTTTATAGATTATAATAATGAAGATTTAAATGTTGTTCTAAGTAATGAACATATGGATTATAAATGGATAGAAAATGATTTGGAATTATTAACTGATTATTATAAAGACTTAATAAACCTTATTAATTGAGAACTAATTAGTTCTTTTTTTGTGTTATAATAATTACAATAATAGAGGAGGAAAAGTGATAGATGGATTAAGTTTTTCTTTTGTAAATGAGTTTAATGAAAATATAGTATGCGATATATTAAAGATAATACCTAACGAAATAGATTCGAATGAACCATATGTATTATTTAATGATAATTTGTTGGATCAAAGTGGAGAAGAAGTATTACAATATGGAAAAGTTGTAAAAGAAAATGAAGGTTTTGTTTTAAAAAGAATTGAAGATGAAAATTTGGTTGAAAGAATAAAAGATTTATTAGTGGAAGACATCTATAAAATGGCTAATGAATTAGTTGAGTCAAATCTAGTATATATAGAGGAAACAAAAGATACATTCGTTAGAAAAAATGACTTAGGAATTGATGTTGAATATTATATTATTGGATATTATAAAAATTATATGATATATACTGATTTAACTAACGATAAAAATGATAATATCAATATATTCGTTGATATAAAAGAAAGTGGAGAATATAAAAGGTTAGATGAGGAATCATCTAAAAATATAGTAATCAAATTTAATAATGAAATATTAGAAAGTTTAAAAAAATAATATAAAAGGAGGAAAAATGTCTGAAGATTTAAGTTTTGTTGTAAAAGGTGAAAATGGTGAAGATTTTATTTGTGATGTTGTTTCAGTAGTTCCAAATGATGAGAATAATGAAGAACCATATTTGGTATTTACTGATTATTTTCTTGATGAAAACAATGAGTTCATTATGCAATATGGTAAACTGGTAAAAGAAAACGAAGAAGATGTATTAATTAGAATATTGGATCAAGAATTAATTAATAAAATAAAAGAACATTGTAAAGATGAAGTGATTTCTTATGTCAGTCAACAAATTTTTGAGAGTATTTATGAATAAAAAAGAGATCAAAGAAAAGCTAACAATATGTAATGAAAAAGAAAGCGTCATATTAAGAGGACGTTTGATTTCATATATAAGACAAGAAATAAAAAATACAAAAGAACCAAAGAATAAAGTGTTATTAAGAATAGAACTCTTTGAAGAACTTAATAAGCATAAAGAAGTATTAAAAAATATAAATAAAGGCGAAACAAAAGAATTAAAAATATCAGAAAAAGTAGCTAATAAAATTAGAGGAATTTCTAATTCAATAAATATATTTAAAGAAAAATACGATGTAATAGAAAAATTAAAAAAATCTACGTTGGGAATTGCAACTAGTAGTTTAGTAATTGGAGCATTTACAGCTATTACAACTTTATTATCTGGTGGAGCTTTATCGATTGCAACCTTAACCTCTATACTTCCAACATTGAGTTATATTGGATTATCTAATTTAATCAAAACTCCATTTACAGATACTGTTTGGACAAGGTTTACAAAAAATTATGCTAATAAAGATAAGACGACAGATGAGATTATAAATTTTATTGATAAGAATATAAGAGAAAACAATGTTTTATTAGATTTATTGAATAAAAAATCTTCTATTAAAGATGATTATCAATTAGTTAATATCAACGAAGAGTTAGTTAAAGAGTTTGATAAAATTGTTGATGAATCAGAAAATGATGAAATAAGAAGAATAATGACTTTTGAAAAGATAAACACTATGGTTGATCTAAAGAAAAACTATAATAGAATAAAAAAAGATTATATCAAAGATAGAAATCAAACGAGCAAAGAAGAATATTCGAAATTAAATAGAAAAGCTCTAGCCTTAGAGGTAGACATATTTAAAGAAAATAGTTTCATAAAAGATGTAGGAGAACAAGTTCTAAAGAACTTTGGTATTACTACTAGTTCAATGTATCTTTCAAAGATGATTTTAAGTTCGTTTTTTCCTTCATTGAAGATGGAGAGTATGGTTGACATTCTATCTCCTTTAGTTTTTAGTTTAATAAACAATGTGGGAAATATCGGATCTATTAAAGAGAAGATTAGAATAAGTCATTCTGCTTACAATAATCAAAGTATTCAATTTTCTGACCCAGAATTGTTTGAAAAATTATCAAAACCTAACACATTAAAGATTGCTGGGTAGTAGAAAGGGGATAAATAAATGATAGAAGAATTAAGGAATCAATTAATTAAAATTGATGAATCAAATAATCCCTCAAAGATTACTAATGTTAGGGGAAGAACAATTGCTAAAGTAAAAAGAGAAATTGAAAGATTAAAACAAGATGAAAATAATAAGACTCAAATTAAAGATTTTGAGTTGTTCTTAGAAGAATTGATAGATAAACATAAAGAACAAATTTCCTCTAGATATAAAGAAGAATTTATAAGAAAAGAAGCTAAGTTAAGAGCATTGGTGACAGTTCTTCCAAAAGGAATAGTTTTATCTATAAGAAAACTAAGTACTTGTATACAAGAGTTAATTCAGTCAAAAACCAACAAAGAAAAACTATATAATTTAAAAGAAGTATTAAAATCTTTGGGATTAGTTGCAGCCACTCCCGGAATTTTTACGGCAAAATTTGTGGTTAAGCACTGGTATATCTTTTTATTATTGTTAGGATTAAAAATTCCTAAACTTTCACAAAAAGGAAAAGATAATAAAGAAACAGAAAGCAATGATTTTGAAGTACAACATCAAGAAGAATATGTTCTTGAGGAACAATTTAAGGAATTAAAAAGAAGAATGTTTGAGAGGGAGTATCCTTTTATTTCTAAAAAAGTACCAAAATGGGCTGAAGAATTGCCTTCTGAAATAGTATCAAAACCGAATACTCAATTTGAAGATATACTCAATGATGATTTTGAATTTGAGTATAAATCCAATTTGCAAATGGAAACAATACCAAACACTAATTCCGAATTGGAATTAAACTCAAATATAAATGAAGGATTAGCTAAAACAGAAGGTCCGGTATTAGTATTAAAACCAAACACACAAATGGAATCAATACCTAGTGCTAATTCCGAATTAGAACTAGAAAATATTCAAGCTGATTTGGAAACTAAAATGCACATTAATAATTTGTTAGAAATATTTAAATATAATTTCAAGACTACTGTTGTTGGCGGAGATATTAAAGGTATTTATAATACTTATGAAGATGCATTGAGTGATTTTATTTCGCAAGGATTAACAATGGATGAAGCAGTTCAACATCTAAAAGAAAATCAAGGTTCAATATCATGGATAATTGGATCTCAAGAAAATCCTGGAGTATTTTTTAATTCTCAAGAAGAAATGATTGATTTTTTCAAGAGTGATGAATATTTAGGAATTACTTTTAAAAATAGTAGCCTTGAAAAATATGTTGAAAGTAATTATCCTATGTTGCTTCAATTAATGGAGAAACAAAAACAATTTGGAGATTTTAGTTCGTTTATTGAATATTTTAAAAACAATATTGGAGACATGGGAAAATATGCATTTCAAATTGTTACAATATTGACATTAACTTATTTTGGAATAAATTACCCCGTTATGCAATATTAAAAATGTTATAAAGAAGAGATATTTATCTCTTTTTTTGTGGTATAATTTCTACTTAGCGAGGAATAATATGATAAGATTAATGAAAAATTTAAGTAAGAAAGATTGGATATATATTTTATTGAGTGTAATATTGATTATTACACAAGTTTGGTTAGATTTAAAAATGCCTGATTTTATGTCTGAAATAATCAAATTAGTTCAAACAGAAGGATCGGGTATAAAAGAAATAATAGAACAAGGAATCTTTATGCTATTGTGTGCATTAGGAAGTTTTGCTGCTGCTGTTATAGTGGGGTATTTCTTTGCTAATGTGTCTTCTTCTTTTTCAATGAGAACAAGAAAACAACTTTTTAATAAGGTTGAAAATCTTGGAATGGAAGAAGTAAAGATGTTTAAAACTAGTAGTTTGATTACTAGAACTACAAATGATATTTCAAATGTAGAGATGGTAATTGCAATGGGAACACAGATGATTATCAAGTCTCCTATAACTGTAGTTTGGGCTATTTCTAAGATATTGAATAAGAGTTGGAAATGGAGTGCATTAACTGGAGGATTTGTTTTATTTCTACTTATCGTTGTTGGATTATTGATTATGTTTGTACTTCCTAAATTTAAATTAATTCAAAAAAAGATTGATAAGGTGAATGAAGTAACTAGAGAAAATTTGTTGGGTATAAGGGTAGTAAGAGCTTTTAATGCTGAAGAATATCAAGAAAAGAAATTTGAAACCGTAAATAATGAATTGACTAATCTACAAATGTTTACTCAAAAGACTATGTCTATAATGCAACCAATGATGTTTTTAATAATGCATTTGTTAACTTTGTTTATTTATATAATTGGAGTACAAATAATTAATAAATCAATGATTATTGATAGACTCAATATATTTGGAGATATGATAGTGTTTTCTACTTATGCTATTCAAATAATAATGTCATTTTTGATGTTGGCGTTTATATTTATTATTCTTCCTAGATCACAAGTAAGTGCTAAGAGAATAAATGAAGTATTAGTTTCTGATTCAAGAGTTAAAGAAGGAAATTATAAGGGAAATACTACTGATAAAGGAACAGTTGAATTTAAAAATGTATCATTTAAATATCCTGATGCTGAAGAATATTTATTAAAAAATATTTCTTTTAAAATCAATAAAGGAGAAACAGTTGCATTTATTGGATCTACTGGTTCGGGCAAGTCTACTTTAATAAATTTGATACCTAGATTTTATGACGCTACCGATGGTGATGTAATAGTCGATGGAATAAATGTAAAAGAATATTCATTTGAAGCTTTATATAATAAGCTTGGTTATGTAACACAAAAAGCAGTTATTTTTAGTGGTAGTGTAAAATATAATGTAAATTATGGAGAAAACGGAAAGAAACAAAAAAAAGATATTAAAAAAGCAATAAAGATTGCTCAAGCTCAAGATTTTATTAATAAGATGAAAGGGAAATATGAGTATAATTTAGCGGCTAATGGTACTAATCTATCTGGGGGACAAAAGCAAAGAATATCTATTGCTAGAGCTATAGCTAGAGATCCTGAGATATTGATATTTGATGATAGTTTTTCAGCATTAGATTATAAGACAGATAAAAACTTAAGAAATGAATTAAAAGAATATACAAAAGATACTACAACTTTGATTGTAGCTACTAGAATTGGTACTATTATGAACTCTGATAAAATAATAGTATTGGATAAAGGAGAATGTGTTGGAATAGGAACACATAAGGAATTACTAAAAAAGTGTAAAGTGTACAAAGAAATAGCATTATCACAATTGACCAAGGAGGAACTTGAAAATGAATAATCAAAGAAGAAAAGGACCTCAATTCGTAAGTGCAGAAAAACCAAAGAACTTTAAATTGGCCATAATTAAATTATTTAAAAGCATAAAGAATTATAGAGCATTGATATTAGTATCACTTGTATTAGCAATGATGGGGTCTATTATGGCTTTAATAGCACCTAATAAGTTATCTGATCTAGTAGATGAAATATCTTCTGGTTTGGTTATTAATAGAGAAAACATAGAAATAATTAGTATGGATGTTGCTGATTCATTAAGCCAAGAGAATATTGCCAAGAATATTGAAAACATAATAGAGTTTAATTTGGATGAAGAAACTAGTAAAGCAATATTAGAATCTGATACCATTTCTGATATAGATAAGTTTAAATATAATGAAGTAATTATGAATATTTCAAAACTAGAAAATAAAGAACAAATCGTATTTTATATTTCTAGTTTGCCAGACTCGGTACTAGATAAAATATTTACATCAAGTACATATAATCAAGTTGAAATAAGCAGTAAAGATAAGATTGATTTTATTAAATTATTAAGTAAAGAATTTAATGAAGAAAGTATAAAAGATATTCCTGATAATATTTTATTAGCTATGCTTAATGATAGTAAAATAGCCAATAAAAAAATAAGTAGAGAAGATAAATTGGCTTTTGTAAAAGCAATGATTGGTATTAACAAAACAGCATCAGTTAATGAATTATATGAAGGTATAGATAAATTGCCAATCAATATTAAGAGTATAATTGAACCTAAAATAGATATGGATACTATAAGAAATATTTCTATATTTTTGATTGTTATTTATTTATTAAGTTCTTTGTTTAGTTATGTTGAATATTTTATTATGACTATAGTATCTAATAGATATGCTAGGAATTTGAGAACAAGTATATCAAAAAAGATAAATAGATTACCTTTAAAATATTTCGATGATAATGCTACTGGAGATGTATTATCTAGAATTACAAATGATGTTGATATGATTTCTCATTCATTAAGCCAAAGTTTAGATTCGATTGTAAGTGGAATATCATTGTTTGTGGGTGCTATTATTATGATGTTTATAACAAATTGGATTATGGCTATAACTGCAATAGCATCATCTATTATAGGGTTTGCATTAATGGCTATTATTATGAAAAGATCTCAGAAGTACTTTTTTCAAAGGCAAGAGAGCCTTGGAAATTTGAATGGTCATATTGAAGAAATATATTCTGGATTAACTGTTGTAAAGGCATATAATGGTAAGAATGATTCTAATGTGAAATTTGATAAGTTAAATAAAGAAGTATATGAGTCTAGTAGGAAAAGCCAATTCTTCTCTGGTTTGATGCAACCTATAATGATTTTTATTGGTAATTTTGGTTATGTTGCAGTAGTTATTGTAGGAGCCTTATTGGTATTTAATGATGCCATATCTTTTGGAATTATAGTAGCGTTCATTGTGTATGTAAGATTATTTACTCAACCAATGGCAAGAATTGCACAAGCTATGACTATGTTACAAGGAGCAGCCTCAGCAAGTGAGAGAGTATTTGATTTTTTAGAAGAAAAAGAGATGGAAATTGAAGATAATAAGACTACTGAACTTAAAAAATCAAGATTAAAAGGAATGATTGAATTTGAAAATGTTTCTTTTGGATATTCAAAAGGTAAAAATGTGATTAAGAACTTTAGCGCTATTGCAAAACCGGGTCAAAAAATTGCTATAGTAGGTCCTACTGGTGCTGGAAAGACTACTATAGTGAATCTTCTTATGAAATTTTATGATATAAATAAAGGAGATATAAAAATAGATGGAGTATCTATTAATGAATTAACAAGAAAAAATATTCACTCTCTATTTACCATGGTTCTTCAAGATACTTGGTTATTCAATGGAACAATAAAGGAGAATATACTATATAATCATGATAATATTGATGACAAAAGTTTAGAAAAAATTTGTGAAACAGTTGGAATAGATCATTTTATTAGGACATTGCCTAAAGGATATGAATCTGAAATATCAGATAACGATAGTGTATCTGCTGGTCAAAGACAATTGCTTACTATAGCAAGAGGAATGGTTAAAGATGCCCCTTTATTGATATTAGATGAAGCAACAAGTAATGTTGACACAAGAACTGAAGAATTAGTTCAAAAAGCTATGGACAAGATTACAGAAGGAAGAACATCTTTTATAATTGCACATAGATTATCTACAATAAAGAATGCAGATTTGATATTAGTTATGAAAGATGGAAATATAGTAGAACAAGGTAATCATAAGGATTTACTAAATAAGAGAGGATTTTACTTTGAACTTTACAATTCTCAATTTAGTAAAGAAGGAATAGACTATTAACTTTTTTAAATAATGTGATATAATTTTAATAGTAGATAACCAGTTTTAATACTGTTGAAAAATTAAGGAAGGAGGAGACATGAAAAAGAAAATATTAGGAATCGTTGTAGGCTTATTATTGATGTTTGTTCTTACTGGTTGTGGTAGCAAAACTGCAATTACTTTAGAAGAGTTTTCTTCGGTTGCAAAAGAAGAAGGTTATAGTATATCAGATGCTATGGATCAATTTGTTGGTATTGATTATATGAAAAGTGCTACTGTTGCAATTACAGAAGATAATTATCAAGTTGAGTTTTATGAATTAGATGACGATACACATGCAACAGCATTCTTTAATAATAATAAACTTAGATTTGAAGGATTAAAAGGAAATGCTTCTTTGGAATCTTCAATAGATATGGGAAACTATTCAACATATTCACTTACTAGTGATGGACAATATATGTATTTGTCAAGAGTGGATAACACATTAGTATATGTTGATGTTAAAGAAGAATTTAAAGATGAAGTAAAAGAATTAATTGACAAATTAGGATATTAAAAAGAACAATCAATGTTCTTTTTATTAAAAGGAGAATATATGATAAAGAAATTATTGATTATATTTTTAGTATTATTTATGTTTGGATGTCAAAATAATAATGATGATAAATTAACACTTAATTCAGAAGATATTAAGGGATATTGGGTTCAAACTATTAGAGACTGGAACGGAGATAAAGAAGATATGACTGATGAACCTTATACTTATTTAAAGATTACAGATGATAGAATGTTCTATTATGTCCTATCAAAAGATGATGATGAAGGCGTTTCTTCATCAAATAAATACTATAGATTAGAAGGTAATAAGTTGTATTATGACTTTTATAAATTTAAAGATGAGAATTGGAAAGAAAACATCGATGAACTTGCTGGAGGGGTTTTTGAAGTTTCCTTTAAAGAAGATAGTTTAGTATTTACTGAATTTTACAACGATCTAGATAAAGATGGGGGCTATGATGAGGAAATATTTAAAAAGATAGATTCTAAAGACTGGCCAATAGAGGAGTAGACTTCGATTATATATCGAAGTTTTTTTGTGTTATAATATTTTTGATAAGTATATAAAGGAGTAGTCTATGGATAAGTTAGAAGAAGTTAAAATACCAAAATGGATGAAACTTGATAATGCTGGGATCTTATATCCATCAACTATGACTAGAAAATTTGCTGCAATGTTTAGAGTGTCGATTACTTTAAATGAAAAGGTTGATGTAAAGATTCTGTCAAAAGCATTAGAAACAGTCATTAAAAGAATTCCTTCTTTCTCATATAAGCTTAATTATGGGTTGTTTTGGCATTATTTATCTTATATAGAGGATGTTCCAATAGTATATGAGGATGTAAGTAATCCATTGGTAAGATTTAAATGGAAAGACAATAAATATTTTATGTTTAAGGTTAGATGTTATGAATCTAGAATATCATTAGATGTATTTCATGCTCTTGCTGATGGAATGGGGGCCATAACATTCTTACTTACCTTGACTGCAGAATATTTAAGACTTAGATATGGTTATAAAGTAGAGTATAATGATTTTATATTAAACCCAAAAGATAAACCTCTAAAAGAAGAATATGAAGATAGTTTCAAAAAATATGCAAGAATCGAAGGTGCTTTAGATAAAGAAAAAGGAGCTTACCATATTAAAGGAAATAATGAGCAAAGACATATATTGAATATTATTACTGGAACAATTTTAATTGACGATATAAAAAACAAATCAAAAGAATATAAATGTACTATTACTGAGTTGTTAACGTCGTTGATGATATATTCTTATCAAACAATTCAAGAGAAGGAAAAATCAAAAAAGAAAAGAAAGAAACCCATAAAAATATCAGTACCAGTCAATTTAAGAAAGATATATCATACAAAAACACTTAGAAATTTTTCTTCATATGTCAATGTTGGAATTGAAAGTAAATATGGGAATTATTCCTTAGAAGAAATAATAGAACAAGTGAAACATCAAATGGGTTTTTATGTTACTGAAAAGAGGTTAAATTCAAAACTGACAGGTAATGTTAAAACGGAAAAAAATGGTATTATTAGATTGACTCCAATGTTTATAAAAAAATATATATTGCTTTTTGCAAATCATTTTTTAGGAGATAGGTATATCACTAGTAATCTATCAAATATAGGTTATATAGATTTACCAGAAAAAATGAATGAATATGTAAAAAAAATGAACGTATTAATTGGAAGATCGAGAGGTAATGCTGGATCAGCAGGCTGTGTTTCTTGTGGCAAGCATTTATATATAACATTTTCAAGAAAAATAAAGGAGTCAGAAGTTGAAAGATTATTTTTTAATTCATTAGTAGAGATGGGAATTCCAGTAACCATAGAAAGTAACCAAAGGAGGTAAAGATGTCATACTGTGTAAATTGTGGTGTTAAAATTGATAATTCTGAACCTAAGTGTCCGCTATGTGGGACTAATATTGTTAATCCAAATTTAAAATATAGTAAGCTAAATTATTCTTATCCAAAAAATATCGAAGAACCAAAAAAGAAAGTAGATTGGAAATATGTATTAAAGTTAATATCCTTCTTATTAATGTCATTATCTTTAGTTACTATATTTTGTGATTTATTAATTACTAGAAGTTTGACATGGTCTTTATATGTAGTAAGTTCTGCAACATACCTTGGATTATTGTTTTCATTTTTATATTTTAAAGGTTATAAAATTCCTTTAACCATAGCATTCATAAGTACCGAATTATTTTTATTTGTAATTGCTTTGCTTACAAATGGTTTAAGATGGTACTTATATTTTGTATTACCGTTTTTATTACTAATAGGGTTGTATATATTCATGTTGATTATATTGATCAACAGAAAAAACAAAAGGATATTAAGAATTTTATCCTTTTCGATGCTATATATATCTATTTCATTAATCGTAATTGAAGTATTTACTGATCTATACACATATAACATTATTAATTTGTTATGGTCATTATACGCAGTATTACCACTTGGAATAATAGGGGTGGGATTCTTTATTTTATCTTTCAATAAGAAATTAATCGATGAAATAAGACGAAGAATATTTATATAAATTTTTATTAATTATTGTGTATAATATAGAAAAAGGAGAATATATGAAAAAAATTATAGGTTTAATATTTTTACTATTATTAGTAGGGTGTACTAATTCAACTCCAAAGACAAATGAAGAGGTTAGTAATGATAAAGATAACAAGTTTGATAAATTAGTTATAAAAACAGAAATTACTAATAAGGAAGAAAAAAAAGATTCATATTTAGTTTTCTTATCTCCTATTGGAGTAAAAAAAACCGAAGTAGGAGAAGCTACTCAGGGTGGATTTTATGGTCCATTTGAGACTGATGAGAATGGCGAAGTAGAAATAGATATGACTTTTAATCGTGATTTAGCATATTACTTAGAAAGCAAAGATAATAAGAAACCGGGTTACTTAGAAGTATTTGTTACTACAAAGGAAGATAAATACATTAGAAATCCTTTAAATGAGAAAATAGAACTAAAATTTTTTAAAAACGATACAGATGAGCCATATCCTGAGATACCATATTATTCTACTATTTCAAACATTACTGTTCCTTTTACAGATAAATATCCTGATGGAGTAATATCATTAACCTTTCAGGATGCTGATTTTGTTATTAAATTTGAATTTGAGGAAGGATTTGAACCACAAAATTCATATGAAACATTTATATTTTGGAATGATCCTAATCAACCAAGTGGAATTGGTATAGTAAATGTTGGAAGAATAAATAGAGAGTTTCAATATTGGGATACACCATTTTATAAAAA
>CAYRXC010000009.1:0-26221 GCA_964428195.1 uncultured Muribaculaceae bacterium
ATAACATATTTGGAGGGTCAAATCAAAGTGGAGATGTTACAACATCAAACATTACTCTTACTAGTGGTACATGTGGTACCGTATACGGAGGAAATAATGTTGGAGGAATAACATCAACATCTAATATAACAGTAAATGGTGGTACACTTACTACTATTTATGGTGGTGGGAAACTTGCAACAACCGGAACAACAAATGTAAGCTTAAATGGAACAACGATATCGAACGTATATGGTGGTGGTGAAAGCGCAAATGTCACAACTTCAACAAATGTAACCTTAAGTGGAAGTACTTTAACAAATTTGTTTGGGGGATCAAATCAAAGTGGAACAGTTCCACAATCAAATATAACTATTAATTCTGGTACTGCAACGAATGTTTATGGAGGAAATAACGCAGGAGGAATGACAACAACTTCTAATGTTGATGTATTAGGGGGAACTATATCAAATGTATATGGTGGTGGAAAACTAGCAAACACTCAAACTACAAATGTTGATATTAATTCTTCTCAAAGTATTGGTAGTGTATACGGCGGAGGAGAGGATGCTGACGTAACTATTGGTTCAAACATTAATGTGTTAAATGGAGATATAACAAATATATATGGAGGATCAAATTTAGCTGGAACGGTTTTAGAATCCTTTATAGATGTTAATGATGGAGAGATAGCAAATATATATGGTGGGAATAACCTGGGTGGAACTACAACAACCACAAATATTAATATAGATGGTGGATATATAGATAATATAACAGGAGGAGGAAACCAAGCAAACACAACAACTACGAATATTGTGATTAATACTTCGTCTGATCAAATTTCTAATGTTTTTGGTGGAGGAAGTGCGGCTGATGTTACTACATCAAATGTAGATATTTATGGCGGAAGCATACTAAATCTATTTGGTGGATCAAATCAAAGTGGAACTGTAACTGAAACATTTATTAATATCGAAAATTCCCCATCGATTGGAGCTTTATATGGTGGAAACAACATGGGTGGAGAAACGATTGATTCAAACATCAATACAACCGGAGGAACGATTGGAAACATATATGGTGGAGGAAATCAAGCGGAATTGTCGGGAGACTCAATTTTAGAAATAGTCGATTCAAATATAACTGGAGAGATATATGGTGGTGGAAAAGACGGAGAGACAATAGGAAACACTCATGTTAAGATTACCGATTCTATAATAGGCGAAAGTGTTTATGCTGGAGGAAAGGGAGAAACTGCAATAGTATATGGCAATACCTCTTTAAGTATTGAAGGAGAAACAGAAATTGGAGATCATGTATTTGGTGGAGGGAATGCAGCAGCAACAGGAACTCAATTATCAAATAATTCATCAAGTATTGTTAATATTGCTGGAGCCACTATTGGCGGCAATGTCTATGGTGGTGCAAATACATCTGTTGTTTACGGAACCGTTGATTTGAATATTGGATCTGGAATATTTAGTCCAGTTCTGATTGAAGACGATATTAATATTGCTGGAACTGTATTTGGCGGAGGAGAAGCAAATGCTAGCGGTAGTGAAGAATATGACTTCTCATTTATAAGTGTAACTGTTGGCATTGATATATTAATAAGTGAAGGAGATACTCATACATTATCTATATTGGGTTCTTTATTTGGAAGTGGGAACGCTTCATCAACATCTGGGTATAGCTATATTACGTTGGAAAATTACGGAGACGAAGATAATCACAAAAGAAATGTATCTATTCAAAGAGCTAATGTTGTAACATTAGATAACTCTTATGTTGAACTTTTTGGTGCAACAGATAGAACAAATGAATATTCAAGCGTTTTATTTACGGTAAGTAGAGTTGACGAATTGAAACTAAAAAATAATTCTACACTTTATTTGGAAACTGGAACGAACTTATTAAAGAAACTTTCCAGTTTGGTTGACATATCAGAGGTTGAAACAAAGGCTGAAGTTACAATAGAAGATGGAGTAATTACAAAAAATGTAGATAACAGATTATATGCACTTGATGGCAAAAACATAAATATTGCAACCAATGAACAGGTTACAACTTATGGCGAAGTATATGGAATGAGCTTCTTTGGAATGTATGTAAGAGATCCATATGGAAATGTAGAAGAAGCATTTTATTCTCCAGAATATGATAACGGAGATACAGTACTACCAGGAGAGTTTTATGTTTTTTCAAGTGGTTCATATGTATTAGGATCACATTTATTAAATCATAATATTGAAGTAGATGGATTCTATTCTAATTATCAAGATGAAGAAGACGAAGATTTAATAGAAGTAAAATATATAATACCTTCTCCAGAGAGTTCAAATTATTATATGTGGACAATTGGTGAAGCCGTTTCATCATATGATGTAGACTTAATTGCATCTAAGTTCTCTACTTTAGGATCATATGAGCTTCCTTTAATTAATAATCCAGAACCAAATGCTTTATTTACAATATTGGGAATAAACTATAACGGATTAGAACCGAACATAGAATTGGTTCACAAAAACGAAATACCTAGAATAAATGTTGACGGAGAAGCTGATACTAAAATGAGCTTGGTAATGGAGAGCAGTAACACAGGATGGATTACTGTTGGTGATACAACATTATTAACAAATCCTTTGACCCCGTATGATGGAACAGAAGAGTATTTAAAGGAAAACTCTAGCGTAGTTCCTTCCTTATTGTTTAATTTATATCACTCAAAGAACTTGCAAACGGCTGGCCCTGTTGGAACTGTTGTTATTTCAATGCTTATTATTATACCTATTGACGACTTAACAAATGATGTTGTAAGGATGAATATTAATGTAAACATTACTAGACAATTATTTACAGGCAATGAATATGAAGGTGCAATGACTTCCGGAGAAAAACACGACTATTTTACTTCAACTGCAACAAATATAACAAATAAGTCAAAATTAACATCTTATTACTCATTATATATAGAAAGCGATACAACGATTTATCAAACCGGATATCATCGAGCATTGGTTTCTTCTTATGTAATTCCCGAACATACGAAATTTACCATGATAGATTTAACAACTCCTACACCGACATATTATTATTATGAAATGTCAGCAAGCGATGTAATTGCAGCTCAACAAGAATTTGCTATTCATAACGAAGCTTCCTATAAATTAGAAAAGTTTATTAAAATGGGTTCAACAACATCAACCAATATTTATGACGATGCATCACAAAATGCTCTTTATTATGATCCGGTTAATGACTTTGCCTTCGAAGAGTTTATTTTCATTGTAGATTTTGCAGATTCCGGTCTTGCGACCGATTTATTGAATCAAACACTATTAATTGAAATTAGGGATTCTGGTGATCAAACAAAAATAGGAGTATTGGGTATTAATTATACAAACTTAACTTACAACTTATACGATGATAAAGATGCAGTTATAGAATTATCTGCTTCATTAAGTAAACCGACTATTTATTTAGGTGATTCAACAAGCTTAAATGTTAGTTCAAATTTTATTCAACAGATTGCAGACTATAAAACTGTATATGATACAACGTATTATTCTAAAAAAATGGGATTAAAAATATCTATATATGATAGCAATAACAATCTACTAAATGCCTCAAGTTTGCTAGGAGTAACGTTTAGGCATAACTCAATAACATATTATCCTAGAATGGATGGAATAATAAGAATAAATGTATCTCCAAGAATAGCAAATGTATATTCTCAAATTACTGTTAATACAAAGAATTCAACCCTTCCTTCGGGAACATATAAAATAAAAATAGAATCTTTTGGATCGGTGGATGGGATTTATTATGGATTGGAAGCTTCTGATTCATATGATATATATTTGACAGTAATTAATAATATTTATGGGCTAAAGTCAACATTATCAGATGGTGCAACCTTAATAGATGGATTGACCGGTTTGACGTCAAATGGGAACAATGTAATGGTATTCAGTATTGACTATTCATCAGGATTAACTAGTCCAAATATTAGAATTTCACTAAAAAGAAGAAAATATGATCAAATTTATTCGCTAGAATACGAAAAAGTTGATATAATGGATTATATTACCAATGTTTATAGTCCAATAGGTGACCCTGAAAACTATGAATATTTGATTTCTAGTACACCATTAGCAAATCAAATCGCGTTTGTTTACCTAAAGGATAACTTGGTAACGGGAACATATAAGGTTACATTTTCATTATATGATGGTACAAATTATATAGGAGAAGTGTATAATTATATTGTAATAAGATAGGGAGGGATTGAAAATGGATGATTTTGAATTGATGGATTTGAATACAGATGAGATTATAGAAATATATGACATTATTGAAAATTATCTTGCAAAAATAGACAAAGACATTAAAGCCTCCGAGGCAGGAAAGAATGAAAAATGAAATACTAAAGAAGATTGAAGTATCTACCGAGATTCTTTCTGTAATGCCTAGATCAACAGAAAATGACAAACTATTGTTTATTAATGAATCAAGAAAAGCCTATGCTGAATTTAATTTAATTAAACTTCAAATAATAGAAGAGTTAAAACAAAGGAAGGTTCAAATTGAAACTAATGTAATGGAAGAACCTTTTCAAGAATATAAGTTCGAAGAAACTATTTCAAAAATGAAATTAGTTAATAACATAAATACTCCATACGAAAAACTAAGTTTGGATAAATCTTTACTGGGATTAAAGAAGTATTATAAAACAAATTTAATTGATGTAAACAACAATATTTTTGATACTTTAGAAGCATTTAGAAAAGCAGGAATCATATTGAATGAAAAGGATTTTTATTACGATGAATCCGTTAAATTATATGTGGAAGAGCTATCGAGAATGGATAAAAACAACTATTTAATTGATAACATAAAAAATAAGTTTGAAGAATTGTATTGGAAAACGCCAAAGTTAATAAACTATATTCAACTTAATTTTAAGGCTTTGTATTTTAAAAATATAAAAATATTTAATAAATATATAGAAAATATAAATAAGCAAAATAATCAAAAAATAGAAGATTTATTTGTGGAATGCACCAATAAAGTAATGGAAAGAGACAATTATTATAATTCAAGTTCTAAACATTATTTGGATTTGTTTGTTCAAGACCACTTAGTTTTGAAAGATTATTCAGAAGACAATATAAAAAAGGTTGCATACGCATTTTTTGAGGGGAATATCTTTGAAAAAGAGGCAACGATTATTAATTTGGGAAAAACCTTAAATGAATATAAGACCTACATGAAATATAGTTTTATTGTAGAAGAAATAAAAAAAGAAATTGAAGGAAAAAGCAAGGAAAAAATTAATAGTGCTTCTAAATTAAAAGAAATAGGCAAATTAGAAAAGCAGTTAGTAAATTTCAATAAAAATAAAGGTTCAATGAAAACCGAAATAATAGAAAAAATAAAGTTAGCGTATGATGAATATGATGAGTTATATTTTAAAGAAAAACTATATGGATATATTAATAATAAATCTAAAATAATTGATGCTTTTAAATTTGCAATTTCTTATTATGAATATTTTATTAAATTATGCAAAAAAAATAATGAAGATATAACAAACGAAGAAATTAACAATAACTTTTTAGAACTAGAAAAACTTGTTAGAAGCCCTTACAATGTATTTATAAACAATTTAGACATAATGGATGGGTACGATATTTCCATGGTGGTTCTCGACAGATATAAACTCGAAAACATCAATATTGCAAAAGAACAAATAGATAAAAACAATTTAGATTCAACAATAAAAAATATTGACTTACTTAGTAATTATTACAGGATTTCTAAACTTGAAAAAATTGATCTATTAAAGATAAAGGAATATTATAAGATTTACAGTTTGCTAAAAAAACTATAAAAATAAATAAATATAGTGTATAATTATAGTTAGTATATGTATGGAGGAGAATATGAAAAAGATAATTAAAGTCATATTATGGCTAGTAGTTACTGTTGTAGTATTAGTTGATGTAACTTTGACATTATATTTGTTAAACTACAACAAGTTTAATGTTTCGGTTATTGGTGATAAGTCACTCTTGGTAATGAAAAAAAATATTGATAAATTTCAAGAAGGAGATTTAGTTGTAGTTAAAAAAAATAAACAATCTGATTATAAAGTAGGAGATCATATATTCTTTTATGATACTTCAGGTAAAGAAGTTGTTCTAAATTACGGAAAAATAAACGAGTATGAGGAAAACCCTGGATCAGATCCGGTATTTGTAATGAACAACAATTATTTATTGGGATATGAGAAGGTTGTTGGCAAAGGGGAATCTGCAACTGTTTATTCGGGTATCGGGGGAATTATAGCAATTCTTTCTTCAAGATGGATTTTCTTGCTTGTTATTATTTTACCTATAACAGTATTGTTCCTAGTTCAATTATATTTATTAATAAAAGAAATTAAGAAAGCCAAAAAATGAAAAACAACAACAAATTATATATTGTAATAGGGTGTTTACTATTGATTGTATTAACTTACGAGGTTATCGATACCTATGGAATATTCGAAAGCAATATTAGAAGTGATGTTGAAAGCAACTTATCAAAATGGCAGATTATGGTTAATTCAGAAGATATTACTGGACAAACTAATTCTTTTGTTATAGATGAAGTTTTTTGGGAAAGTAATACTGGTGTAGCAAGTGGAAAAGCAGCACCAGGTTTATCTGGTTATTTTGAAATAATAATAGATCCAACGGGATCTGAGGTTTCTATTGAATACGAAATCACTCTTGATTTTTTGAACTTAGGAAATGATTATATCTATATAACCTCTGTTCAAGATGAAGACTTAGAGGATCTTACGTTGATAGACACAAACAAATATTACGGTATGATTCCTCTTACTGAAATAATGGCAGAAGAAGTAAAAACTATAAAAGTTGAGTTTGAATGGGAGAATAATGAAGATAATAACGAAATAGATTCGAGTTATATCGGTCTTGAAAACCCACTTCTTGATATTCCAATTTCAATTAAGCTATCTCAATATATTGAATAAAAAGGTGATACTGTGAGAAAAATAATTAATGTAATATTAAAATCATTTGAATATATTTTGACTACATGTATTATATTAATAAGTATAGTTGTAGCAATTAATTTTTTACAATTAAACATACTTAAAAAAGAACACACTAATTTTATGGGCTATTCAGTATTTAAAGTAATAAGTGATAGTATGGCTCCTACTATAGTGAAAAATGATGTTATTATTGTAAAAATTAAATCAGAAATAAAAAAGAATGACATCATTACTTATAAATTAAAAGATGATTTTATAACTCACAGGGTTGTAGAAATAAAAAAAGATTCATACATAACTAGAGGAGATTCTAATAATGTCGGAGATTCTCCTGTTTCTAAAGATATTATTGTTGGAAAAGTTGTAAAAATATTGCCAAAATTAGGTATTTGGAAAGACATTATTATGACACCCAAAATATTTATATTGTTAATTGTAACCATAGTATTATTTAGTTCAAGTTTTAAAGATTGGACAAAAAGGCAATATAATAAATATAAAGATTTTAAAATAACGAGTGATTCCATAATAGAAGGGCGAAGTAAAGATGAAAAAGAGTAATGTAAAAATCTTTAAAATATCTTTATTGTTGATAGTATTTCTAGCCTTATTAGTAATTCTACCGATGTCTTACTCGAGATATGAATCTAATACTACATCAAACACAAATGCCCCGGTAGCTTATTATGTTCTTGATGCGGGCTATCAATATGTAAACGTTAAAATACCAAATATGGTTCCTTCAAGCACTCCATACCTATATACATTTACAATTTCCAACAACGATGGCGACAATAGAACAGATACATTGTTAGAATATGATTTGACAATCAAAACCACAACAAATCTTCAATTAGATTATGAATTATATATGAATGAGGATTATTTAAATCCAAGCTCTACTAATATTATAAATTCAACAAATATAGTACAAGATTCTCATGGTACATACTTCAAAGAAATGACCACCAATACTGAATATTTTACATTTCAATATGATGAGACCAATTCCTATACATTATTAATTTACTTTCCTACAACATATTCGAGCTTTATATATCAAGACATTATAGAAAGTATATTCCTAATTATTGATTCAAAACAAATAATACAGTAAATTGTGTAAACTTAAAAAAAAGTGTTGACAAAACATTGAAAAACAAATTTTCGTATGCTAGACTGAGAATAAGAAAAGGAGGAAAAAAGGATGAAAAAGAAAAGAAAAAACAGATTACCTTTGTTGTTAGTAATGATGGGATTTACAATAACTATGCTTGGTACAACAACTTATGCATGGTTTACTGCTAATAGAACAGTTACAGTAAATGATATTCAAGTAAACATCGCAGCAAGTGGAGGTATTCAAGTGTCTGAAGATGGACAAAATTGGAGAAGTTTAGTTACAGACACACAACTAGTAGCAGCTACTACACTATATCCGGCAGCAGTTAACCAAATTCCAGGGGAATTGAATGCAGTTTCTACGGGATTAATTGTTGATAGTACTGGAAAGATGGAGATGTATACTGGAAGTGTTACTGCAGATGGTACTGATTTTGAATTATCTACAACAAAAAGTACTGAAACCCATGGTACAGCTGGAAGCTTTGTTGCATTCGATCTATTTATTAGATTAGATTCTTCAGTTGGTGGTACTATTTATTTAACTCCAAATTCAGGAGTTATAGCAGATGGTACTGATACTGGAATAAAAAATGCTTCAAGAATAGCATTCGTTAATTTGGGAAATACTCCAATTGGTAATCCATTAAGTACTGTTCAAGCTTTAAATGCTGGAGCAGCTGCAAATGTAAGAATGTGGGAACCAAATCATGATAGCCATACATCAGCAGCAGTTACACATGCTTTTAATACTTATGGATTAACTGTAGCTAATAATGATACATTTGTAGTTCCATATGATGGAGTTGTTGCTGAGTTTGGCACTGATGACAATATTCTTGTTGGTGAGGCTAATGCTGTTGACAACCCGACTTTGTTCGCTGATGTAACACCGACTTTCTCTACAGTAGCTGGATTCTCAACATATCCTACTGCATTCACATTAACACCTGGAACAATAACAAAAATGAGAATATATATGTGGATAGAAGGACAAGATGTTGACTGTGAAAATGCAGCATCTGGAGCAAATATTATTTATAACTTACAATTCTCATTAGACAATGTATAATAAATAGTAATAAAAAAATCAACGATTATGTTGGTTTTTTTTATTTATTGTTATATAATTGTTTTAGGATGGTGAGTTATGTTTAAGAAAGTATTTTCTTCGATAGTAATAATAGTATTTATAGCAATAGGAACAATATGGCTATTGGATTATGATAAGGTAAAGAAAGGATTAGAACCAACTTTTTGTATAAAAAAACAAACATACACATATGACGATGGAGAAACTAAAGTGTGTAAAGGAATGGGTTATGTAATATATGAGTACAAAAGAACAAGCAATACAAAAACAGTGGTAGGACCTTTCTGGTTTAAACTAGAACAATAAAAGATACGAAAGTATCTTTTTATTTATGATATAATCTATTTGGGTGATATTATGAAGACGGTATTAGTTACTGGTTCAAGTAGAGGAATAGGAAGAGAAACCATTATAGAGTTTGCGAAGAATAAGTATAATGTAATAATAAACTATAATAAAAGTAAAAATAAAGCTCTAAAGTTGAAAGAGTTTGTAGAAAAAAAGTATAAAGTTGAAGCTTTAGTAATTAAATGCGATATCTCAAAAGAAAACGAAGTAATAGAAATGATCAATGAATCTATAAAAAAATTTAAAAAAATTGACGTTTTAGTAAATAATGCTGGAATTGCTATAGATAATGATTTGTTTTTAAAAGATTCTGATGAATTCAAGAAGGTTATAAATGTTAATCTTCTAGGATCATATTTGGTAACCAAACATTTGTCTAAACATATGATCAATAATAAAAAGGGAAATATTATATTTATTAGTTCTACAAACGGAATAGACACTAACTATGAATATAGTATTGACTATGATGCTTCTAAGGCTGGAGTAATATCCCTTATGAAAAACTTTTCAAATATTCTTTCTCCTTATGTAAGAGTAAATACTATTGCTCCTGGATGGGTAGAGACTGAGATGAACAAAGAACTTGATAATAAAATGATGGATGAAGAAAAGAAAAGAATAATGTTGAATAGATTTGCGGAACCAAACGAGATTTCAAAAGTAATCTATTTCCTAGCGTCTGATGATGCAAGTTATATTAATAACTCAGTAATTAGAGTTGACGGAGGTTTTAGATAATGACAATTGAAAAAGTATTTGAAAAAATAGATGATATTTGTTATTTTAATAGTGAAAAAGTGTTGAAAGCTTTTCAAAATAACAAGGTATCTGATACGCACTTTACAGGAACCACGGGATATGGATACAACGATGTTGGAAGAGACGTAATAGAAGACATATATTCTGAGATTTTTAAGGCTGAAGATAGTTTGGTTAGAGGTCAATTTATATCGGGAACTCATGCACTTACTACAACTTTGTTTGGATTACTTAGACCTAATGATATGTTGCTTAGTATTTCTGGCAAACCATACGATACTTTAGATGAAGTAATAGGAATTAGAGAAAATGAGAGTTCATTAAGAGCGTATGGAATTAATTATGAGCAAATTGAACTAATAAACGATGATTTTGATTATGACAAGATAGAGCTCAAATTAAAAGAGAAAAAAATTAAAGTAATAGAGATTCAAAGATCTAGGGGGTATTCTTTAAGAAAAAGTATTGACCTAGATAAAATTGAAAAAGTAGCCAAATTAATAAAAAACATTTCTAAAGATACTATAGTAATGGTTGACAATTGTTATTGTGAATTTGTTTCTAAAAAAGAACCAATAGAAGTTGGAGCTGATATTGTAGTCGGATCATTGATTAAAAATTTAGGTGCTGGAGTTGCCCCAAATGGAGCCTATGTTGCTGGGAAAAAGAATCTAATACATTTAGTGTCAGAAAGACTTAATTCGCCAGGAATAGGCAAAGAAGCGGGTCCTAGCATGGGAATGAACAAATTAATTCTTCAAGGTCTATATTTTGCCCCTAGCGTTGTAAGTTCGGCTTTAAAAACAGTAATATTAGCAAGTAAATTACTTGAGGAAAAAGGATATGCTGTAGAACCAAAATACAACGATGAAAGATCGGATATAGTACAAACAATAATATTTAACAATAAAGCTAAATTAATAAAATTTTGTAAAAGCATACAAAGATATTCGGCAATAGACTCATTCGTATCTCCTGAACCGGATGAAATGCCTGGATATGACGATAAGATAATTATGGCTTCTGGTTCGTTTACACAAGGATCTTCTATAGAACTAAGTTGTGATGGCCCTATAAGGGAACCATATGTGGCTTTTTTACAAGGAAGTTTAACTTATGAATATGGTAAAATTGCAGTAGAAAAAGCAATAGAAAGTATTGAGGAATAATATGAAAAATTTAATATATTTTATTAAAGGATTAGTGGTTGGCGCTACAACATCAGTTCCAGGAGTAAGTGGTGGAACAATGGCAATTATTTTAGATGTATATGATAAAATGATACACTCCATGAGTAAATTTTTTAAAGATATCAAGACAAACGGAATTTTTTTACTAATTATAGGAATTGGAATGTGTATTGGTTTATTTACAGCAGCTCCTTTTGTTGAGTTCCTAATAGATCAATACAAATTTCCTTCTTTATTCTTCTTTTTAGGAGTAGTATTTGCAGGAATGCCTGTTCTTATAAATAAAGCTAATACGGGGAAAAAGCGAAAGACCGATTTCTTGTTTTTTGTATTAGGTGCTCTATTAATTGGAGGACTATTGATATTGGAAAACAATTTTGAAGGTTCGTTATTTGATTTGTCGAATAAATTAAACTTCATAGATTTTATTATACTATTTATGTCTGGAATAATAATTGCAATAGCTCTAATTCTTCCTGGAATTAGTACTTCATTTTTATTAGTTACATTGGGATTATATAAACCTCTAATTGCGGCAGTAAAAACAATGAATATTCCTTTTTTAATTCCAATTGTTATTGGAGTAATATTTGGAATCCTTGCTACAACCAGTATATTAGAAAAGATGATGAATGAAAAACCCCGTCAAACTTATTTATTAATTATAGGTTTTGTGGTTATATCGATAATACAAGTATTCCCAGGAATCCCTAAAGGATTAGATATAATATATTCGATAGTCACTTTCATTTTAGGATATCTATTAATATTCTATACAATAAAAAAAGCCAATGCTGTTAACACTAAGATGTAACTTCATTGACTTTTTTAATTTAATAAATTATAAATATCATTTGAATATTCAATCGGATCGTCAATTTCCAATCCTTCAATCAATTTTGATTGATTGAATAAAACTCTCGATAACATTTTTAATCTTTCTTTGTCGTTGGTATAAAATTCTTTTGCCTTATTAAATAGATCGTGACTCTTATTTATTTCAAGTATCTTTTCTGCTTTTATGTTGTTATCCAAAGGCATATTTTTCAATACTTTTTCCATTTCTATAGAAATATCGCCTTCGCTTATTAAACATGCTGGATAAGTTTTAAGTTTATTTGAAAACACTACGTCTTTAACCTTATCTTTTAATTCCTCTTTAATGAAGTTTAGTACTTCTTTTTCATTATCGCTGCTTTCTTCTACTGTCTTTTCATCTGTTGATGCAATCGATTTAAATTCTTTTTCTTTATATTTATATAGGGCCTTAATTGCAAATTCATCTATATCATCTACTAAATATAAAATGTCGTTACTCTTCTCTTTTGCCACTTCAATTTGAGGCATTTTATCTATTTTCTCTACACTAGACCCTGTAACATAATATATATATTTATCATCTTTATCCATCTTTTCATAATATTCTTCGAGAGTAATCATCTTTTTTTCTTTTGAAGAATAGAATAATAACAAATCTTGTAATGTATCTTTGTTAATTCCCCAATCCGAATATACTCCGAATTTTAGAACTTTTCCAAACTTTTCAAAGAATTGTTCATATTTTTCTCTATCTTCTTTTAGCATATCAAGTAGTTCTTTTTGTATTTTTTCTTTAATCTTTTTCGCAATAAATTGAAGTTGTTTATCTTGTTGAATAACTTCTCTTGAAAGATTTAATGAAATGTCTGGAGAATCTACAACTCCTTTTACAAATCCAAAATAATCCGGTAATAATTCTTTTGATTTCTCGGTAATAAGTACATTGTTTGAATATAGTTCTAATCCTTTTTCGTAATCTTTTGAATAGAAATCAAAAGGAACTTCATCTGGAATAAACAATATTGAACTAAAATTTATTAAACCTTCTATATTGTAATGTATTACTTTTAATGGTTTGCCATATCCGAATCTTTGCTCATTGTAGAAATTTTCATAATCTTCATCTTTTAAATCTTTTTTGTTCTTTTGCCAAATAGATACCATGTTATTTAGAGTTTCATCTTCGTTGTAATCTTCAAATTCATCTTCTTTATCTTTTTTTGGTCTAGATTTAGTAACATTCATTATTATTGGATATCTAATAAAATTAGAATATTTTTTTACTAGGGATCTAATTTTACTTTCCTCTAATAAATCACTAAATGTATAATCATCATTATCTTCCATTAATTCAATAATTATATCGGTTCCAATTTCATTTTTATTAGATTCTTTTATAGAATAACCATCAATTCCTTCAGATTCCCATAAGTAAGCGTCTTTATCTTTTTTTGTATTTACAGATACTTTTTTAGCTACCATAAATGAAGAATAAAAGCCCACTCCAAAGTGACCGATAATATCTTTATTAGGTTTGTTATTTAGTTTGAATTCTTCTGAACCACTTTTTGCAATTACTCCTAGATTGTTTTCTAATTCGTCTTTGTTCATCCCAATTCCGGTGTCTTTGATAGTTAGGGTTCTGTTATCTTTGTCAACTTCTATTCTAATTATCAAATCTTTTTTACCAATGTCTTTTTTCTTAGAAGTTAGCATATAAAATTGTCTTTTATCTAACGCGTCACTAGCATTAGATATAAGCTCCCTTAAAAATATCTCCTTATTAGTATAAATTGAATTTATTACTATATCTAATAGTTTTTTTGACTCTGCTTTAAATTGTTTTTTTGCCATTTTTTCCTCCTTGATAGCACTTGACATTAAAGAGTGCTAAATACATTATAATACTATATTTATTAAAATTCAAGTATAAAAAAATTAAAATATTAGCACTCCTTCTTGACAAGTGCTAATGAATGTGCTAATATTTAATCGGAGGTGGAAATTATGAATTTAATTACTAGAGATTCATTATTTGATTCATTGTTTGATACTTTTAATGATAGCAAAAAAACGGGGAATTTAATGAAAGCTGATATATACGAGAAAGAAGACAACTACGTAATAGAGCTTGATATTCCAGGCTTCAAAAAAGATGAAGTAAATGTAGATTATGAGGATGGTTATGTAACAGTAACTGCCAAGAAAGAAAAAGACGAAAAAGAAGAAAAGAAAAACTACATTAGAAGAGAAAGAATATATGGAGAATACACAAGAAGCTTTTATGTTGGAAATATAAAAGAAGAAGACATCAAAGCAAAATTTGATGAAGGTGTATTGAAACTAAATTTCCCTAAAGAGAATCAAAAAGAAAATATCAAACAAATACCAATTGAATAATGATATAAGCAAGCAATGCTTGCTTTTTTTTGTTGATTATTATATAAAGCGATGTTATAATTTTTATACATGGGGCCATAGCCAAGTGGTAAGGTACGGGTCTGCAACACCCTCAGCGCCGGTTCAAATCCGGCTGGCCCCTCCAAATTGCAAATAAAAGGAATTCTTTGATTAGGATTCCTTTTTATATAAGAGGTATAAAATTATTTATCCTAATTGATCAATTCTATAAGGATTAACTAGAGGTAAATAAGTCTATAGAAAATAATAATGAGAAAAGTGATATAATCGAATTGAAGGTGGATTTATGAGCAAAATATCCAATGCTTTAACAATGCTGGAACTATTAAGCAATAATCGAAAATATTCTATAAAAGAGCTTTCAGAAATTTTGGAAGTAACTGATAGAATGATAAGAATTTATAAGGCTGATTTAGAAAAGGCCGGAATATATATTGATACAATTAAAGGACCTTATGGTGGTTATGTTTTAAGCCAAAATGTATTATTACCACAAAGAGGATTTAGTAAATATGATATATTGCTTTTAAATGATTCTTTTGAATTATTAAAGAAAAATAATGAGTTTAAGTTTAATAAAGAATATCAAGGGTTAATAGATAAAGTAAATGGTATTTATAAAAGCTCTAAGAAAAAATCGGGAAGCTTAATTTTAAAAGAAAATGATAATAAGGATAAATATAATATATTTTCAAAAGCAATTAAAGAAAAGAGAAAAGTATTGATTAACTTTAGTTCTCTTGATAAAAATGCTAAAGAAAGAATAATTCATCCATGTAATTTATTTCTATATAATGATGATTGGTATGTATCAGCATTTTGTGAATTAAGAGGAGAAATAAGACATTTTTCTTTATCGAGAATACTAGAATTTAAGTTGTTAGAAGATACTTATAAGAATTAATAATAAAGACCATATATTTCCTCTTCTGGTGCTATTATTAGCGCATAGGGAGGAATGTAGTTGTGAATGAATTATATTTTGTTACGGGCAATAAAGGCAAAATATTAAGAGCAAAAGAACAATTTAACGAAAATGGTGTTGATATCGAATGGCTTAATCATGACTGTATTGAACCAGAGATAAATGATATAGAGTATATTTCTATGCATAAAGCAAAGGAAGCATATGGCATAATTGGAAAGCCTTGCTTTGTAGTAGATACTGGTTTCTATATAGATAATTATCCGGATGAACCGGGATTTCCTGGAGCATTTCCAAAAAGAGCGATACATAATTATGGGGAAGAATATGAAGGAATCTCATTATTATTAGAAAAAATGAAAAATGTTCAAGATAGAAAATGTAGATTTATTGATTGTTTAACTTATTATGATGGCATTGACTTAAAAGTATTCCACGGTATTAGCGAGGGTACTTTATCACTAGAAAAAAGAGGGACTCCTCAAATTAAAGCTAAATCGGACCTATGGTATGTTTTTGTGCCAGTGGGCTATAAAAAAACATTAGCAGAAATGACTGATGAAGAGAGAAATAATAGAAAGGACAACAGAACATCAGCAATTCTAGATTTTATATTGTGGTATAAAGCAAATATATTGAAAACGCATGTTTTAAGATTAGAAAAAAAGTGATTAAAATAAATAATTAATGCTATTGAAATGAACGTCTATATTAAAACAAAACGGGTTTTTATCCGTTTTGTTTTAATATAATATCAATTAATTTTTTTGCACTGAAACTTGGTAAATGATTGTTTGATATGGCTAGACCAATAGATCTTTTTGGTATTTTGGGGTTAACATCAAGAATATATAGTTCTTTATTTTTTATTTCATTATTTATATAGTCTTTTGTTGCATAGCCTATGCCAAATCCTATCTTAGCTAAATCAACTACAAGTGTTGAACTTGCTAATTCAAAATTTGGTTTTAATATTACGTTATTTTTTAAAGCAAAATCATCAATAAAACTTCTCGTATTAGATCCTTTTATTTGTAAAATGAGTGGATAATCGGTTAATTCCTTTATATCGATTTTTTTATTAGTTAAATTTAAATAATTATTATTTACAACAAAGCAATCTTGAATATCTTTGCATTTTATTATTTCAATATCTTTCCCATATTCAATCGAAGGTAGATTTAATATTACTATATCTAATAAACCGTTTCTTAATTTTAAGATTAGCTCACTTGTTAGATTAGTTATTATTTGAATATCAATCTTGGGATATAAGTTATGAAATACTTTTAAATATTGTAATAAAAATTCTTTTGTTAAAGAAGTACTTATTCCAATTTTTATTGTTCCTACATCTAAATTTACTAATTCTGTAAATTTGTTCTCGGCACTATAAATATACTCCATCGCTTGTTTAATATAATTATAAAATTCTTTTCCTTCTTCGGTTAACACTACTCCTCTTTTGGTTCTAATAAATAATTGTCCACCTAAGGAATCTTCTAAATTTTTGATTGATTTACTAATTGCTGGTTGAGAAATATACAGCTCCTTTGAAGCTTTGGTGATATTGCCCGCATTAGCAACGGCATAGAATACTTTATATAATTCAAAATTAATATTCATAATAACTCCTTGTTATGATAGACACAATATATATGTATTAAAATTATAACAATTATTGGTTTATAATACAAGTAAGTGAGGGGGAATATTATGATTATTGGAATAAGCGGAAAGTCTGGAAGTGGAAAAAGTACTATTTCAAAATTGATTTGCGACTCTAAACCAAATTCGCTTCATTGTGATATTGATAAAATTGGGCATGAAGTGCTTTTGTTAAAAGAAGTAAAGATGGAATTGATCAAGACTTTTGGGGCAGATATTGTTATTGAAGATTATGTGGATAGAAAAAAATTGGGAATGATAGTTTTTGAAAATAGGGAAAAAATGAAAGAACTAACAAGCATAACTTGGAGTCATATGGAATTAATGATAGATGAAATTATAGAAAAAAACAAAAATAATATGATTGTTTTGGATTGGATTTTGCTTCCGCAATCGAAATATTTTGATATGTGTGATTATAAAATATTGGTTGATTCTTCTATTGAAGAGAGAAAAAGAAGAGCTATGATAAGAGATAATATATCTGAAGAGAAATTTCTATTAAGAGAGAGTGCAAGCATAGAATATGATAAAGAAGTTTTTGATTTAGTAATAAAAAACGAGAATTTGAAAGATATTAGAAAGCTGGTGATGAAGATATGAAACGAGTGTTGTATCCGGGAAGTTTTGATCCAATAACAAAAGGACATATGAACATAATAGATCAAGCGGACGAGTTGTTTGATGAGGTTGTAATAGCGGTTTTTTGTAATCCACTTAAAAAGAATGGTTATTTTACTATTGACGAGAGAGAAGAGATGATAAGAGAATTATACAAAAATCGAGAAAAAATTAAAGTAGTAAGTGGGATAGGGGCTGCTGTAGATGTTGCACAAAAATATGATTGTAAAGCGATTATAAGAGGATTGAGAAGCATTAGTGATTTTGATTATGAAATTCAATTACAACAAATTAATAGAGAAATATCTAATAACAAAATTAATACTATTTGTCTATTTGCCGATAAAGAATATCAATATATTTCTTCTAGTATGGTTAGAGAGTTAGTGAATTTAGATAAAGATATTGGGAGATATGTTGAACCTTTTATACAAAATAAAATGTTAACTAAGAGGAAAAAATGAAAGATAAAATAGAAATAATGCCAGTTGGAACTGTCTCTCCATATTGTAAAGGGAAACATAATTGTCCGGGCTTTTTAATTAAATATAAAGACAAGAGAATATTACTAGATTGCGGTAATGGTATATCTAGATTGTTAACATTTCCTAAAGATCTAAATAATTTGAACATCATTATTTCCCATTATCATAAAGATCATTTTGGAGACCTAGGTATAATTCAGTATGCTTCTTTTGTTTATAATAAATTAGGATTATTAAATGAAAAGATAAATATATATTTGCCACAAAAAGAATACAAAGATAATAAGTCATTAATAATACTAAATCAAGAAACATTTTCAAAATATAATGAAATAACTGATAATTCTATATATTATGTTGAAGACTTGGAAATTAGTTTTAAAGATAATCAAACTCATTCTATACCAAGTTATATGATTAAAATTCAAAACAGTAAATTTAAAATAATATATACATCAGATGTTGGAAATAGCAATATTGATGAAATAATAGATTATAGTAGTAACTGTGATTTATTAATTTGCGAAAGCTCTTTTGTTAGAAAGCTTAATATTTCTAATCAATTTCATTTACATGCAGATGAAGCTGCGAACATTGCTAAAATGGCAAAAGCTAAAAAGCTTATGTTATTTCATTTTTGGCCAGAAATTTCTAAAGAGGAATACTTAAAAGAAGCTAAAAAGATATTTAAAGATACTATTATTTCTGAAGAAGGTAAAAAATTAGTATTAGCTAAATAATATTTTTGTGTTATACTTAATCTTGGTGATTATGTGTTAGAAGTAATAGAAGAAACAATCATTGACTCCTTAAAGTTATTACCTTTTTTGGTATTGACATTCGTATTTATGGAGTACTTTGAGCATAAATTTAGTAAAAAAAGTAGAGAAATAGTATATAAGTCCGGAAGATTTGGCCCAATAATTGGGGGAATTCTTGGAGCTTTTCCACAATGTGGTTTTTCAGTCGCAGTAACAAATTTATATGCAACAAAAATAGTAAGTATGGGGACGTTGATTGCAATATATCTTTCGACAACTGATGAAATGATCCCTATTTTAATATCGAAGGGGATTGAAATACCTCAAATAATTGAGTTGGTTTTGATTCAAGTTATTATTGCTATAATATTTGGATTATTAATAGATTTTTTACTAAAGAATAAAAAGAAAAAAGATGCAATTGGAGATTTTTGTGAAATAGAGCATTGTCATTGCAACGATAAAGGAGTAATTAAATCTGGATTAATTCATGCTTTAAAAATATTCTCATATATTGCTGTGGTTACTTTTATTATAAATGTTTTATTATTCTTTGTAGGAGAAGACTTTTTAACAAATATATTCATGAAAGATAGTGTTCTTTCTCCAATTATTGCAAGTATTATAGGATTAATTCCAAATTGTATATCTAGTGTAATGCTTACAGAATTATATTTAAACGAAATTATAAGTTTGGGGTCAGTAATATCTGGATTGTTAACTGCAAGCGGGGTTGCATTTCTTGTATTATTTAGAGTAAATAAAAATCTAAAAGAAAATATATTAATAGTATTAATTACTTTCTTAATAGGTATTCTTTCTGGAAATATTATAGATTTATTTATTTCCTAGGTCTTTTCTTTAAAGCTTTGATTTCAGATTCTAAAAAAGATTTTTCATATATAGAAGGATCTTTTTTATTTTCTAATACAATTTTTTCTTGAACTGATAAAGGTAACAAATCAGAAGGGACTCCGACCAAAAAATTACAGCTTGGACATAATGTTAGAAAAATACAATCATTATCTCCCATAAGAGAGAATATGTTTTTTTCTTTCAATATAAGTTCTTGTTTGCAAGGTTCAGAATTGAAAGGCCTATCAATTTCATATATCCCATTGTAATCACATCTTATTTTTAAGTCATAAGGTAACTCATCGTGAAAATGCAAATATATTCTTTCCTTTTCCTTTCTAGTAAAACTTATATTCAAAGATTTTTCAATTAAACCGTTATTTTTTATACCTACATCATAACTAGCTCTATTTGGAGTAAGATCTATTCCTTCTCTATGAAATCTAAAATTTACTGAATTATAATAAGAATCTATATTATCTAAATAATATCCACCCGTCCATTCGTTCTTATCATTTGAATACTTTGCTATTCTAATGTATTCATCGATTATTGATTGTTTTTTTCTTTTGTTTTCTAAGTCATTATTTTGTCTCGAAACATATTCGTATATATTAGAAAATAGTTCATATACATCAAAGTATATTGGATTACAAGGATGTTCTTTATTATAAGTATCTCTTATTATTTTTCCTTCCTTTGCTTTCTTAATATAATCGTCATTATTTCTCATTATTTCAAAATATCTATATCCTTCCGTTTGCTCCATAGGTTTATCTTCAAACAACAAGCATTCCAACATATAGAATGTATATAAGTCGATTAATTGAAATTTATAATTATTCCATTCATTTATTGAGGATACGCGACTTGCTAGCTCTTTATATTTTTCTTTTTCCTCCTCGGTTTCACATCTCATAAAAACAGAATATAAGAAGTCAGATAGTTCATTTAAGTAACAATATTTTTTGATCATTTCATCTTTGTAATTCATACAACCTCCACCCTATTATGTTTTTATTATATCATAGGTGTTTACGCGCTAGTACTATTTTGGGTTTTTATGATTCAATAATTAGTGTATACTTATAATAGGTGATAAAAATGAATGAACAATGGCATGCACTTGAAAAAGATGAAGTAGTAGAAAAGTTAAATAGTACTATAAGTGGTTTATCGAGTGAAGAAGTAAACGAAAGAATAAAAAAATATGGAAAAAACATTTTGCCTAAAGCTAAGAAAGATACTTTATTAAAAGTATTTTTAAGACAATTTGTTAATCCCATTATATATATGCTTATTATCGCAATAATATTATCGGTAATTGTTGGAGAATATGTAGATGCTATATTTATTTTTCTTGTAATTTTTCTAGATACGTCATTGGGGACCTTTCAAGAATGGAAATCAGGAAAAAATGCCGAAGCACTTCAAAAACTAATAAAAGTAGAAACAAAAGTATTGAGAAATGGAATAGAAATATCTTTAGACTCTGAAGATATTGTTGTAGGAGATATTGTTATATTAGAATCGGGAGATAAAATTCCGGCAGATTCCAGAATAATATCATCTTCAAATCTTCTTGTTAATGAAGCAATATTAACTGGTGAATCTCTTCCTTCAGAAAAAGAAGAGGGAGTAATTAAAGAAGAGTCTCAAATATTAGAAAGAAATAACATGCTTTATGCTGGTACAGATGTTGTAAGAGGAAGGTGTAAAGCAATTGTAGTTTCAATTGGTATAGAAACTGAAATAGGCCATATAGCAAATAGAGTTCTGTTAACGGATGACACAGTGTCACCTTTGAGTGTTAGGATGGAAAAGTTTACAAAACAGATTGGAATATTTACTGCAATCATAGCATTAATAATTTCAGTAATTTTATATTTTGAAGGATATATAATGAGGGAAATATTCTTCTCGGTTGTTGCTCTTTCGGTATCTGCAATTCCCGAAGGATTACCACTTGTCGTTACGATGGTTTTATCTATAGCATCAAACAAGATGGCAAAAAAGAATGTCTTAGTAAAAAAATTAAAATCAGTTGAAAGTTTAGGAAGTTGTACAATAATAGCAAGCGATAAAACGGGAACACTTACATTAAATGAGCAGACTGCGAAAAAACTTGTTTTTCCTAATGATATAATATTTGAAATTACTGGAGTCGGATATAATGATGAGGGAACAGTATTGTTTGAAGACAAAGAAATTCATAATAAAGAAATTGAGGAGCTTGCAAAATTATGTGTGCTAAATAATGAGGCTACACTTAACAAAGAAAATAATAAATGGACTTATGTTGGAGATTCTATTGATATTGCTTTCCTATCTTTTGGAAAAAAGCTATCTATAAATAGAGAAGAATTGGATTATGAGATTCTAGATTCAATTCCTTATGAGTCATATTTAAAATATTCGGCAATCTTCTACAAGGAAAAAGGTGATATTTATTGTACAGTAAAAGGCTCTCCAGAAAAGATAATGGAATTCTGTGATACTTTTTTGTTAAATGGTAAAGAGGAAAAAATAGATAAAAAAATAATAGAGAAACAAAATGAATCTCTTGCCAAGAGTGGTTATAGAGTAATTGCTGTTGCTAAAGGCAAAATTAGTGGTGAACTATCCAAATATAGGCAAGAAGATATTAAACAAATGACTTTAGTAGGAATGGTAGGATTTATAGATCCTGTTAGAGAAGAGGCATTATTTTCTATAAAAGAATGTAATGATGCATCTATTAAAACTGTAATGATAACTGGAGATCATCCTTTAACTGCTTTTCATATTGGAAAAGAATTAAATATTGCTAGTAAATATGAAGAGGTTGCTACAGGAATAGATATAGATAATATGTTCAAAAAAGGATATAAAGAATTTGATTCATTCGTTAAAAATATAAAAATATTTGCAAGAGTAAATCCAAATCAAAAATATGAAATAATTGAATCTTATAAAAGACAAGGAGAATTTGTTGCGGTAACTGGTGATGGTGTAAACGATGCTCTTGCTTTAAAAAGTGCTAATATAGGTATTGCAATGGGTAGTGGAACAGACATTGCTAAAGAAACAAGTTCTATGATTATTACTGACGATAACTTTACTTCGATTGTAACGGGTATTAGAGAAGGAAGAAATGCTTATGACAATGTAAGAAAAGTAATATATATGTTATTGTCTTGCGGATTAGCGGAAGTATTATTTTTTATATTATCGATTGCATTTGGGTTACCTATACCTCTCATAGCATTACAGCTTCTATGGTTGAATCTCGTAACCGATGGAATTCAAGATATAGCTCTTGCATTTGAAAAGGGAGAACCAGATTCTATGAAGAAAAAGCCAAGAAATCCAAAAGAGAATATCTTTAATTCCTTGTTGATTAAAGAATTAGCTATAGCTGGTATATTTACGGGTATCGTCGTATTCTTATTATTTAAATATCTTATTGATTCGGGAATGGATGTTATGTTAGCAAGGAGTTATGTGGTTTTACTGATGGTATTTATTCAAAATATTCATGTATTTAATTGCAGGAGTGAGTCAAGATCTGCTTTTAAAACCCCATTAAAAGATAATAAATTTATTGTATTTAGTATAATAGGAGTATTGCTTTTGCAGTTTATTGTTACTAACAACACACTATTAAGCGGTATATTAAAACTGAAACCTATTCCAGTTGATCATATATTATATATATTTTTATTAGCGCTTCCTATATTATTATTGATGGAAATATTTAAATTTATTAATAGTAAAAAAATAAATAAATAAAAATTGTGGTATACTTTATTTGATGAGAGGTAATTATGAAAGTTTTGCTTCATGTTTGTTGTGCACCCTGTAGTATCGAGTGTATTAAGCGTTTAAGGGAAGAAGGTAATGAAGTTACCGGTTTTTGGTTTAATCCTAATATACATCCTTTAACAGAATATAAAGCTAGATTAAAAGGAATCAAAGAATATTCTAAAAACATTGGATTAGAAATGGTTTATGTCGACGATTATGGGTTAAGAAAATTTATTAAAAATGTTATAAAAGATTTAGATAATAGATGTGAATATTGCTATAGAGCTAGATTAGAAGAGACTGCCAAATACGCAAAAGAAAACAATTATGATGCTTTTACAACAACATTATTGATTAGTCCTTATCAAAGGCATGAAGTAATAAAAAATATCGGATATGAATTAGAAAAAAAATATAATATTAAATTCATGTATATTGATTTTAGAGAAAACTTTAGAGAAGGGCAAAAAAAAGCTAAAGAACTCGAAATATATATGCAAAAATATTGTGGATGTATATTTAGTGAGGAAGAAAGATATAAAGGTGGAAAATGAAATTAAAAAATACTTATTTTTATACTTTAAGAGAAGATTCAAAAGATGAAGATTCCTTGAGTGGAAATTTATTAGTAAGAAGCGGTATGATTAAGAAGAGTTCTTCTGGCGTTTATATGTTTATGCCTTTGGGTTATAAAGTTTTGAACAATATTCAAAAAATAATTAGAGAAGAAATGAATAATGCAGGAGCAATGGAATTATTAATGCCTTCTTTAATACAAGAAGAAATATATGAAAAATCAGGAAGAAGAGATATTATTGGTTCTAGTATGTTCTCTTTAAAAGACAGATATGATAGAAAATATGCACTAGGCCCAACTCATGAAGAATTATTTGCAATTGCAGCTTCAATGAAAATAAAATCTTATAAAGATTTGCCTTTTAATTTATATCAATTTGGAAATAAATTCAGAGATGAAGCTAGACCAAGATATGGATTGATTAGAGTAAGAGAATTTATTATGAAAGATGCCTATTCTTTCGATAAGGATATATTTGGATTAGACACATCTTATAATAAAATGTTTGAAGCTTATAAAAGATCATTTGATCGAATGAAGTTAGATTATAAAATTGTAACTGCTGATACAGGTATAATGGGTGGATTATTATCTGAAGAGTTTCAAGCTATTACTGATTTGGGAGAAGACACAATCGTATTATGCGATAAATGTGACTATGCTTCTAATATTGAAGTATCTAGCTGCATTAATAATTCAATAAATAATGATGAAAAAGAATTAGAAAAAGAATTAATCGAAACTAAAGATGCTAAAACAATAGAACAAGTGTCTAATTTTTTAAATGAATCAAAAGATAAGTTTGTAAAAACTTTAATATACAAAATAGATGATAAACACTATGCACTATTACTCAAAGGTGATGACGAATTAAATGAAATCAAGGTTCAAAAACTACTAAACGCTAAGTCAATTGAGCTAGCTGATTTTAGTGAGGTAGAAAGAATAACTAATTCAAAAATTGGATTTGCAGGGCCATTAAACTTAAATATTGAAATAATAGTGGATAACGAAGTATTGAATATGAAAAATTTTACTGTAGGTGCAAACAAAACTGATTATCATTATAAAAATGTCAATTTAAAGGATTTCAATTATAAAAGCGCCGACATAAGAAATATTAAAGAAGGAGATAAATGTCCTAAATGCGGAGGAAAGATATACTTCAAAAAAGGAATAGAAATAGGAAACACTTTCAAATTAGGAACAAAATATTCAGAGGCTATGAAATTATTATATTTAGATGAATCCAACAACTTAAAACCTGTTATTATGGGTTCATATGGAATTGGACTTGGAAGATGTATTGGAGCAATCGTTGAACAAAATCATGATGATAAAGGAATAATCTGGCCTTATAATGTTGCGCCATATAAAGTGTGTGTAGTTCCAGCAAACAGTAATGATCAAAACCAAATAGAATTAGCAAATAAAATCTATTCAGACTTGTTAAGCAACAATATTGAAACTATGTTAGACGACAGAGATGAAAGACTTGGAGTAAAGCTTAACGATATGGATTTAATAGGAATTCCTATTAGAATATTAGTAGGAAAGAAATCCACAGAAAATATAGTTGAAATGAAATATAGAGATAAATCCGAAGTAGAAGAAATTTCTATTGACAAGTTAGCAAATATAATATTGAACTTAAATTAGAAAAATGTTATTATAAATGTACTCGCATTTATAATATGCAGGTGTAGTACAATGGTTCGTATGCGGCCTTGCCAAGGC
>CAYRXC010000010.1:0-26142 GCA_964428195.1 uncultured Muribaculaceae bacterium
ATAATGCTGGAAACAGTGTAGGATGTGCAGCAAATCAAACAGTAAGAATAGATAAGACAGCACCAACATGTGTAAGTAGTGGAGGAAGTGCAAGTTGGACAAATGGAAACAGAACGATAACAGGAACATGTAGTGATACAGGAGGAAGTGGCTGTACGGGAAATGCTTCAAATACATATTCTTCGAATATAAATACAACAACAGCATCTCCTGGAACAGTATATGATAATGCTGGAAATAGTGTAGGATGCCCAGCTGATAGAACAATAAGAATAGATAAAACAGCACCAACTTGTGTAAGCAGTGGAGGAAGCGCAACTTGGACAAACGGAAATAGAACAATAACTGGAACATGTAGTGATACAGGAGGAAGTGGCTGTACAGGTAATGCTTCAAATACATATTCTTCTAATATAAATACAACAACAGCATCTCCTGGAACGGTATATGACAACGCTGGAAATAGTGTTGGATGTCCAGCTAATAGAACAATAAGAATAGATAAGACATCACCATCATGTAGCACATCAAAAAGTAATACAGGTTCAACATCTGGAGTAACTGTTACAGTAACTGCTTCTGACTCAGGAGGAAGTGGATATTCTAGTGGAGCAGGAACGTTCTATAGTGTTACTTCGACTAGATCTTACACAGTTTACGATGGTGCAGGAAATAGTGGATCATGTTCAGTATCGGTGTCTTCATATAACTGCAATCCATATAACTGTAGCTGTTATTATGTATATAGTGGGACATTTACCACTATGGGATGTGGTACTGGTGGAGGAGCAGGAACTTATAGTTGTACTTCTTCAAGATGGACTGATACTCAAATAGAAAGTGCATTTCCACAATGTTCTGATTGGACAAATAATTGTAGCAGAACACAAAATTGTTCAACTTGTTATTATACTTGCTATAACTAATAATATAAGAAAAAAAGTGGATGTAGTAGGTAGGTACTCTTGTGGTCAGTGGTTGTATATGATTTATATGTACAACGGTTAAGTAATCATAGAGTGCATGTAACAACTAATATAAATATGATAGGTTAAACTATCATATTTTTTTATTCAAATACTTTTTGTGGTATAATTTTTATATGAAAAGAAATGAAGTAGATAGAAAAAAATTGTCTCCAATGATGTTACAGTATATGGATATAAAAGATAAGTATGAAGATGTTATCTTGTTTTTTAGACTTGGAGATTTTTATGAAATGTTTTTTGAAGACGCTATAACGGCATCTCATGAACTTGAATTAACTTTGACTGGAAAAAGTGCAGGGTTAGATAGCAGAATACCAATGTGTGGAGTTCCTTTTCATGCAGTAAATGGTTACTTAGAAAAATTAGTGGATTTAGGATATAAAGTAGCAATTTGTGAGCAAGTTGAAGATCCAAAAGATGCTAAAGGAGTGGTAAAAAGAGAAGTATTACAAGTAGTATCTAAAGGAACTATTATGAATGGAGAATCTCTTAATGAAAAGCAAAATAATTTCATTGCAAGTTTAATAGATTTTGATCACTGTTATGTTATTTGTTTTGCTGATATTTCAACTGGGGATATAAATGTAGCAATAATAGAACACGAAGAATCATCTTTGATTATGGAAATTCTATCTTATGGAATAAAAGAATTAGTAGTTGATCAAATGTTTAGTATAAGCATTAAAAACATATTAAAATCAAAATATAAAATAAACATCAATATAAAAGAATATAATGATGATTTTGAAAAATATAAAGAAAAATATATTGATATCGAAGATGAAAGATTTGTTAAAGCAATAAAATATTTGCTTTCATATTTAGATGAAACTCAAAAAAGAGAAATGAGTCATTTTAAAGATGTTAATGTTGTGGATTCAACTAATATTTTAAAGATGAGTATTAATTCTAAAAGAAATCTTGAATTAACTGAAAATTTAAGATTAAATAATAAGAATTATACTTTACTATGGTTATTAGATAAAACTAAAACAGCAATGGGCGGAAGATTATTAAAAAAATGGATAGAATACCCATCTACTAATAAAGGAACTATTATCAAAAGACAAGAAATGGTTGAAACTTTATTAGAAGAATTTATTTTAAAAGAAGAATTGAGAGCATTGTTATATGAAGTATACGATTTAGAAAGGCTATGTGGAAGAGTATCCTATGGTAATGCCAATGCAAGGGATTTATTACAATTAAAAAATTCTTTAAAAGTTTTGCCAAATATTAAGAATATTTTGAAAGATTTAAAATATTATGAAACTATAGATGAGCTAAAAGAATTATATTCTCTATTAGAAAGCTCTATATATGAAGAACCTCCAATTACTTTAAAAGAAGGCTATTTAATTAAAGAAGGCTATAATAAGTATTTAGATGAATTAAAAAATTCTAAAAAGGGAGATAAAGATTTTTTAATAAAACTTGAACAAGAAGAAAGAGAACGAACTGGAATAAAAAATCTGAAAGTAGGATTTAATAGAGTATTTGGATATTATATTGAAATATCAAAAGGTAGCATAAAAGATATACCAAGTGATGCTAACTATGAGAGAAAGCAAACGCTATCTAATGCAGAAAGATTTATTACTCCTGTACTTAAAGAAAAAGAAGAATTGATATTAGGAGCTGAAGAAAAAATAATTGGTTTAGAATATGAGTTATTTATAGAGATTAGGAATAGAGTAAAAGAATTTATTAGCAAAATTCAAAAAACTGCAGAAGTAATTGCACAGATAGATGTACTGCAATCATTTGCAATAGTATCTGAAGAAAACAATTATGTAAGATCTTCTATCAATGATGATAGAAATATATATATAAAAGATTGTAGACATCCAGTATTAGAAAAAGTAATTGAAGATGAATTTGTTCCTAATGATATTATTATGGATGAAAACATTAGCATATTATTGATTACTGGTCCAAATATGTCGGGGAAGTCAACGTATATGAGGTCTTTAATCATTACTATAATAATGAATCAAATTGGTTGTTTTGTTCCGTGTAAAGAGGCTCATTTACCAATATTCGATAAAATTTTTACAAGAATAGGAGCATCAGATGATTTGGTAGGTGGAGAATCGACTTTTATGGTTGAAATGAATGAAGCTAACTCAGCTATTAAAAATGCCACATTAAATAGCATTATTATATTTGATGAATTAGGAAGAGGAACTGCTACGTATGATGGTATGGCATTAGCACAATCTATTATTGAATATATTCATGATAATGTAATGTGTAAAACCTTATTTTCTACTCATTATCATGAATTAACCGATTTAGAAAACCATTATACTAATTTAAAAAATGTACATGTTAGTGCTTTAGAAGAAGATGGAAAAATTATATTTTTACATAAAGTAAAAGACGGTTCAATTGACAAGAGTTATGGTATTCATGTTGCTAAATTAGCAAATTTACCACAATCATTAATTGATAGAGCTACTAATATATTAAAAACTTATGAAAAAAAAGAAAAGGGAAATGTATATATTCAAGAAAACCTTAAATTAGAAGAACCTAATAATGATAAGATAGTAATTGAAAAATTAAAAGAATTAAATATATTGGATTTAAATCCTATTCAAGCTTTAAATGTATTAGATGATTTAAAAAAAGAAATTGATAAATAATATGATATAATCTTAAAGGAAGGAATGTTGTTATGGAAGATATTAAGATAGAAGACGATTTGTATAAATATTTTGAAGAGTATTTTAAAAATAATGAAGAATATTTTTTGAGGCCTAATCATAGAGCTCCTGATTTTCCTGATTTACTAAATAGGCTTAGAAGTACTAGTTTAAAGAAAAGATTAGAGTGGGTTATTAATTCAACATTCAAAACAAGATATGGTGATCCTGTTCAAACATCTTTATTTAATTCTTTTAATGAAAAAGAATTGGGAGAAATTTTATTAACATATGATTTTGAAGATATAAAGAAAGTTAAAGAAGGAAGACTGTTTGAAAAAATGCCTCAAGAAACTATGCAAAAATTGTTTTTACTAGATGAAGTAGTTAAAGGATTGGATTTATATTTTATTGAAATGTTAACAAAAGAATATGCTATATATAACGAAAGAAGCATTCCAGATTATATTAGAAACAATGATGAAAAGTTAGAAGATTCTGTTATGTATGAGCTTTATAAAAGAATTCTTGACCCAAAATTAAGTGAAGAGATTAAAGAAGAAAATTTTGATTTTTTTCAAGATTATTTAAATAGAAGAGCAGCAAAAGGAAGATGATATGAAATCAAGAAGAGAATCAAGAGAAAAAATAATGATAGCATTATATCAAAAATATATATGTGATTCAAACAAAATTCCATATGAAATAGATGACATTATTAACTCATTATTAGAAGAACCAAATGAATTCGTTATTAATAGTGTTCATAATGTTATAGAAAATTCAGTTAATATTGATGAAATGATAAATAAATATTTAAATAATTGGACTATAGATAGACTTGGAAAAACTGATCAAGCAATATTAAGATTAGCAACATACGAATTAATTTATACTGATACCCCAGGAGTAGTTGTAATCGATGAAGCTATAGAATTGTCAAAACAATATTCAGACGATAAAGTAAAAAACATCATAAATGCAGTATTAGATAATATATTAAAAAATGAAGTAAATAAATAAACTTCTTTTTTTGTCATTTTATGCTTTCTTTTTTTGTTTTTATAGTGTATTATAGACATTACTTTGGAGGTAATTATGGAAATATATGTAAGAGATAATAATCTAATAGATAGAAACATTAATTATATTCGTAAGGCTTATTTAGGAGATAATATTAATAATTATGATAGAAACTTATGTAATTTAAGTGTAAGTGTAGAACCAAATAAAAAAAGTGTTTTTCAATATTCTGATACTAGAAATAGAATAGAAATAAGTGAAAAATGGTTTAAAGATGCTGGAAGCGATGTCAAGAATGCTTTTAATTTTTCCATAAATCATGAATTAATGCATGTCGCTTCTACTAGATATGATAAAAAGAATAATATTAGTTATTCTGGCTTTTCTAAATATTATTACAATGCTGAGGAAAAAGATAAGAAGGAAGATTATATGTACTTAAATGAAGGGTTTATACAACATCTATTGTCTAAAGAAGATAATCCTATTCTTACCGAAAATTATGAAGTTTATCGTCATATAGCAAGTATGTTAACTCAAGTAATTGGTGAAGAACAAATGAAAGACATATTTTTTAACGCAAGAGGAATTAAGCCTATTTGTGAAATATTGAATGGACTTGGAGTAGAAGAAAAGCATATTAATTTATTTTTTGAAAAGGTAGGATCTTTGGAAGAAGACATATATAACGGTTATTCTGTTACATCAGTACCAACTATTCAAGAATTATTACTAGAATTTTATTCTAAAAAAATTGAATCCATTCAAGATAAAGAAGATGCCAAAAGATTTAAAAATATTTGCATTTATACTGTTGAAGATTCTATCAACTATTTTAAAGATTTCTTGTATGACTTAGAACCAAGAGATGCAAGGTATTCTTTTAAAAGATTAAATGAAAGTAAAGAAAAAGTAAAACATATATAAAAACATCCTATTATGTTATAATAAACTTAGGTGTTTATTATGAATAAAGAATATATTACTGTATATGAATTAAATAAAATAATAAAGAAAGCATTTGATTTAAACTCTTATTTTAATAGAGTTTATCTTAAAGGAGAAATTTCTAATTTTAAAAAACAATTTCCTTCTGGACATTGTTATTTTACTATTAAAGATGAGAACAGTAGAATAAGTGCTGTTATGTTTAATGGAAAAGCAAGTAGTCTAAAATTTGAACCTAAAGATGGGGATTCAGTACTTATTATTGGAAAAGTAAGTGTATATGAAGCTAGTGGTAATTATCAAATATATGTAGACTCTATGGATTTAGATGGTGCCGGAGATTTATTTAAAAAATTTATTGAATTAAAAAAGGAACTTGAAAAAGAAGGATTATTTGATTCCTCTTTAAAAAAGAAGATACCTAAATTTCCAAATAAAATTGGAGTAGTTACAGCAAGTACAGGTGCAGCAATAAGAGATATTATTATTACTATAAAAAGAAGATATCCTATTGCTGAAATATATGTATTTCCTTCCTTGGTTCAAGGAAATGACGCTAAAAATGATATTGCCAAAAAAATTGAGATGGCGAATGCCTATCCTCTCGATGTATTAATAGTAGGAAGAGGCGGAGGATCTATTGAAGACTTATGGGCATTTAATGAAAAAGAAGTAGCGTATGCGATACATAATTCAAAAATTCCTATAATAAGTGCTGTAGGTCATGAAATTGATTTTACAATTGCTGATTTTGTTTCAGATGTGAGAGCAGCAACTCCAACCGCGGCAGCCGAATTATGTACACCGAATGTAGAAGATATAAATATTTATATAGATGCTCAAATAAACAAGGCATCAAATATTATAGAAAGTTTAATTGATAATTATAAAAACAAGGTAAAACAATTAAGAAGTAGTTATATATTAAAGAATCCTTTAAATGTATACGAAGTAAAAAAGAATGATATAAAATATATAATTAAAAGATTAAATATGTTGATATTAAATAAAATAAAAGAAAGCAAAACAGAATTAATATCAATAAAAAATAGTTATGTTATTAAGGAACCTAATAAAATATATGAAAAAAACAAATATAAATTAAGTAATATTATTGAAAAACTCATTTTATTAGACCCAATGAATTCATTAAAGAGAGGGTATTCAATTGTAAAAAAAGATGGAAAATGTATAGATAAAATTAATCAAGTCAGTAAAGATGATATGATCGACATAAATATATTAGATGGAATTATAAAAGCTAATGTAATAAAATTGGAGGAAATATGAAAGAAAAAACTTTTGAAGAAAAATTAGATGAACTAGAGAAAATAGTATCTGAATTAGAAAGTGGAGAAGTAAAACTAGATAATGCTATTGAAAAATATAGTAAAGCTATGAAACTGGCAAAAGAATGCGATGAAAAATTAAACAAAGCAGAAGAAACAGTAGTAAAGATAATGAAAGATACTGGTAATTTTGAAAATTTTGAGGTTGAAAATGAGGACTAGTAAAGAAATAAGGGATTTGTTTCTTGATTATTTTAAATCAAATAATCATGAAATCTTACCATCGGCTCCTTTAATACCGGATGATGATCCAACTATTCTTTGGAATAATGCTGGAGTAACACCATTAAAGAAATATTTTGATGGCTCATTAGTTCCTAAAAATAGAAGAATGGCAAGTTCACAAAAGTGTATTAGAACAAATGATATAGAATCAGTTGGAGATGAAACACACCATACATTTTTTGAAATGTTAGGAAATTTTTCAATTGGAGACTATTTTAAAGATGAAGCTTTAAGAATGGCTTTTGAATTATTGACAAGTGATAAATATTTTGGATTTAATAAAGATTTGCTTTATTTTACGATTTATACTGGAGATAATGAAACAAAAGAAATTTGGACTAATTTAGGAGTTAACAAAGATCATATTATAGAACTTGAAGGTAACTTCTGGTATATAGGAGAAGGCCCTTGCGGACCTGATTCTGAGATATTTTATGATAGAGGAGAAAAATATGATCCTAATAATTTGGGGGTCAAATTATTAAAAGAAGATATTCCTAATAGTAGATATGTGGAAATATGGAACAATGTATTTAGTACATATAATGCAAAAGATGGATTAAAAAGGGAAGAATATCCAGAACTACCTAGTAAAAATATAGATACTGGAATGGGACTTGAAAGAATGACTTGTATAATACAAGGAAAAGATTCAAGTTATGATACTGATTTGTTTGTTCCTATAATAGAAAAAATAGAAAGATTATCTAATAGTAAATATTTGAATGATAAAAATTTTAGGATAATTGCAGATCATATTAGAACAATAGTTTTTGCGTTATCAGATGGTGCTACTTTTTCAAATGAAGGAAGAGGATATGTTCTTAGAAGATTACTTAGAAGAGCATATAGATGTGGAAAAAAAATAAACATTGTCGGACCATTTTTATATAAAATTGTTGAAGATGTAGTAAACATTATGGGCTCACATTATGATAATCTAATATCAAAAAAAGAATATGTAGAAGAATTAGTAAAAAAAGAGGAAATTATTTTTGATAGAACATTGGAATCTGGTGAAAAGAAACTATGTGATATTATGGATTGTGCAATAACTAAAGAAATCTCTGGAGATGTTGTATTTAAACTTTATGATACTTATGGATTCCCTTATGAATTAACAGAAGAATGTTTATTTGAAAGAGGATTTAATACTAGTAAAGAAGAATTTGATAAGTGTATGAACAAACAAAGAGAACTCGCTAGGTTATCTAGAAAAATAGATGAAGGCATGAATATCCAAAGTCAAGATTTACTTGATTATAAAGAGGATTCTTATTTTGTTGGATATGATAAACACCAAGTGGAAACTGAAGTTATTGGATTATTTAAAGACAATAAAAAAGTTGATTCATTAAATGATGTTGGATATATAGTGCTTAAGGAAACTCCGTTTTATGCTGAAAAAGGTGGTCAAGTTGGAGATTCTGGAATGATTTTCAATAAAGATACAAATGTTGAAGTAATCGACACAATTGAAGCTCCAAATCATCAACATTTACACATGATAAATGTAAACCTAGGAACTATTAGATTGGGAGATTTTGTTACTGCTAAAATTAATTCTTCAAGAAGAGAAGCTATAGAAAAAAATCATAGTGCTACTCATTTAATGCACAAGGCATTAAAGGAAGTGCTTAATGCTTCAATAGATCAAGCGGGATCAAAAATAGACGAATATGAAATAAGATTTGATTTTAATTATGATAAAAAGATTAGCGATGATGAACTATTAAAAGTAGAAGAACTTGTAAATAAAATGGTAAATGCAAATGTTGACACTTTGATAGAAGAAAAGAGACTAGATGATGCAATAAATGATGGAGCTGTAGCTTTATTTAAAGATAAGTATCAAGATGTAGTAAGAGTTATTACTATGGAAACTTCAAAAGAATTATGCGGTGGAACTCATGTTAAGAATACTTCTAATATAAAAAGATTTGCATTTAAATCTATTGAAACTATAGGAGCAAATACTTTTAGAGTATTTGCTACAACAGATAGTAATATTGAAAGAGAATTATTTGAAGCAATAAAACCATACAATGATGATATTTTAAAACTATTAGAAAAAGGTAAGAAGATTATAGAAGAAGCATCAAAAGAAGGAATAGTATTGGACTTTTACGTAAATGTCGATAATAAAAAGCCTAAATCATATAAAGACATAGTATATAACAAAAAAGAAGTTGAATATATTAAAGATAGAATAAAAAATTTGGAAAAAATATATACAGTAGAAAAAGAAAAGAAAGCTCTTTCTAATATTGACGATTTCATAAAAGATATTGTTGAAGGTAAATGTAAGTATTTAATTAAAGTGGTTGAAAACTATGATATAAACATTTTAAAAGTATTAGTTGATAGAATACTAGTAACTATGAAAGAAGGTTTTGTTTTTATTGCTAATGTTAGAGGAAATAATGTAAACTATATTTCTAAATCCAATGTCGATATTGATGCTGGTTTATTAGTCAAAGAAGCATCATCAAGAAGTAATGGTAATGGAGGAGGTTCCAAATCATATGGACAAGGCGGAGGAACTTCAATAGATAATTTAAATGCTATAATTCAAAGTATAGAAGAAATAGTTAAATAATGATTTGAAAGGATTATTTATGAAAGTGCTAAAATTTGGTGCTCTTTGGTGCCCGGGATGTCTAATAATGAAACCCAGATGGAAAGAAATAGAAAGCGAAAACCCATGGTTGAAAAATGAGTACTATGATTATGATGAAAATAATGATATTGCTAAGAAGTGGAGTGTAGATAAAATTCTTCCCACATTCATTTTTGTCGATAATAACAACAAAGAGTTAACAAGAATAAGTGGAGAGCCATCAAAAAAAGAACTATTAGAATTTATAGAAAAATATAAAGATCAGTGATATTGAATCGATAAAGAAGTTTATTGATTCTTTTTTTTGTAAAGTTGAAAAAAAGTTGTTTTGATGCTATTATTTTGTTGGCATTTTATCGATACAAGTACTAAAAATATTTGATCTTGATTCAATATTAATTGATATTATGATTATGTTAAATAATAAGTAAAAGTTGTTTAAGGAGGATTTAGTGGAAGAGACAATTGAAATTAATGACAAAAATGGTAATAGAAAAAAAGCTCAAGTTATCTTAAGACTTAAAGATGAGAAAACCAATTATTATTATATAGTCTACTTTGTTAATGGAGAGTATTTTGCTGCAAAATATGACAATATTATTGGAGAATCAAAACTTGATACTAACTTAACTGAAGAAGAAATAATAGCGTTAGAATCTATTATTAATGAGGCAAAAGGAGAATAGTACATGGTAAAAATATCAAGAAATAATGACGACTCTTCATTTTATAATAAAACAAAATTTGAAGAACTGCTTATTAAATCAAAGTCTTTGGGTAAAGCAATATTAAGAAATTATAAAAAACAATTTACTCTAGGTTTGCTTTCGGGTTGTTTATTAATATCTGGTTTTAATATATTCGAATTAAGCGGGCACATATCAAATGGTATAAAGTCTATTATTGTAGTTAAGGCTTCCGATGAAAGAATTAATAAGTCAAATGATACTTATATTCAAAGTATTTCTAAAAACAGTATAGTATCTTCTAGATTAGATATGTTACTAGAGACTAATACTCATCATTTTTATGACAATTATTTGTATGATAAAAATGGGAATATAACTGATTTAACTAATTTTGATGGTCCGCTATATTTTATCGCATGTCAAGTTGATTCAAATACATTATCAAACATTAATTTAAAATCCTCAAAAACAAAACAAATAATATTTGATAATTCTCCAATTGATAATAATTGTTTATCTTATTTACCAGAAACTGTAGAAAGTCTATCTTTGAATAGATGTAATTTTATTACAGATGCAAATTCTTTAGTAGATAACTGTCCGAATCTATCAAGAATATCAATAAATAGTGCAAGCGCATTAAGTGATTTGAGTTTTATATATAAAATGCCAAATTTAAAAGAAATATCTATCGTTGATTCTCCATATATAACTCAAGATTTACTAGATTATCTAAGAAGTAAAAATATAAATACAAACATAGATGAACACGACGTTGAAAATTCAAAAAAAATAGATGAAATAATAGGAACTATTATTACTCCTAATATGAAAGATAAAGAGAAAATAAATGCGGTAGTAACTTATGTTTTAAACAATGTATCTTATGATACAACAAAAACATATGAAAGCAATGTGACTCCTCTTAGTTTTGTATTAGAGAATAAAACTGGTGTATGTGCATCATATTCTTATTTAACTAATGTTTTACTAAACAAGGCAGGAATAAATTCTTTTGAAGTTCATAGTAATGAACATGGGTGGAACTTAATAAATATGGATGATAAATATTACTATATTGATACTACAAACATGGATAATAGCATATTAAACGCTTTAACATTAAAATTGTTTGATGTTGCACCAAATTATATGTTTGATCCAAGAGACGTACACGATTTTTCTGCTATGGCAAAACCGACCGATTATTATACAAAAATTCCAATTGAGATGGTTAATGATATTCAATCTGGAAAGAGTGACAGAGAATTATCGGAAAAATATGGTTCTTTTATGGGTTCAATGTTTGGTTCACTTATTATGTCCACACTTTCAGGTTTAATTTTATATGGTTATCCAACATTAGTGAAAAAAACAATAAATGTTGGTTCTAGTCTTAATAAAGATATTAAAAATGATTATGAATTAATAAAAAGTGAAGAAGAAAAAAGATATAAAGTAAGATGATTTTATGTAGTATTAAGAATATTATTATAAGTTGAAAAAAAGTTGCTTTAATGCTACTATATTATTGGTGGTGATTTTATGGATACAAGTACTAAATTATTTGACGTAGATAGTTTAGATGATGCAATCATAGAAAACACATTAAAGGAAGTAGAGAAAAGTTTGACTGAAGCAGGTTATAATCCAATTAATCAAATTGTAGGATATTTAATGAGCGGAGATCCAGGTTATATTTCTAGTCATGAGAATTCAAGAAAAAAGATTCTTAAGATAGATAGAAATAAAATAGTAGAGTTGCTCCTTAGAAAATATTTGAAAAAATGAGAGTATTAGGAATTGACTTTGGAACTAAGACAATTGGACTTGCTATAAGCGACAATACAAAAATGATAGCGTCTACTTTAAAAACGATAAGATATGAAAGAGATTATAAAACACATTTTGAAGAACTAAAAAATATAGTGTTAGAAAAAAACGTTGATGAAATAGTGTTAGGACTGCCAATAAATATGAATGATACTATTGGAGAGAGAGCAGAAGCTACATTAATTTTTAAAGAAGAATTAGAGAAATTTTTAAATATTGTTATTAATTTAGAAGATGAAAGACTTACTACTGTCGAAGCAAACAACATATTATTAGAAGCAGATGTTAGCAGGAAAAAAAGAAAAAAGGTAGTAGATAAGGTAGCAGCTTCTTTTATATTACAGAGTTATTTAGATAGGAGAAAAAATGGATAAAACTTCAATTAAAATTGAAACTAAGAAGGGAAAAACAGAAAAATTTGATGTACTATTTACAATGAATTCTGACGACACTAAAAAAAATTACATTGTATATACGGATAACACACTAGATGATGATAACAATTTAAAAGCTTATGCTTCTATATATGATGAATCAGGGAAGTTGAGTCAAATAAAAGATGAAAAAGAATGGAAAACAATAGAAGAATTAATTGAGAAATTTAATAAGGAAGACGAGTAATTCTCGTCTTAATAAATCAAGAGGAGAATAAAAATTCATTATGAAAGAAATAGAAAAATATGCGGAAGAATATAACATTCCAATAATAGAAAAAGCTAGTTTAAATTTTATCACAAAATTTATTAAAGAAAATAATGTAAAAACAATTTTAGAAATAGGTTCAGCTATAGGATATTCAGCAATTAATATGTCATTAGTTAGTGAAGACATTCATGTTACTACTATCGAAAAAGACGATGAAAGGTATTTAGAAGCTTTAAAAAACATTAAGAAATTTGAATTAGAAGATAGAATTACGTTGCTTCTTGCTGATGCATTGAACGTAGATATAGAAGGAAAATTCGATTTAATATTTATTGATGCAGCTAAAGGACAATATAAAAGATATTTTGATAAATATTGTGGCAAACTTAATAGATATGGAACTATCATTTCTGATAACATATCTTTTCATGGTTTAGTTGAATCAAAAGAAAAAATAGAGAAAAAGAATTTAAGAAAACTAGTTGAAAAGATTAGAGATTATATTGAATTTATTAAGACTCATAAAGAATTTAATACTAAGTTTTATAAAATTGGTGATGGTCTTTCGGTATCTAGGAGAAAAAATGACTAAATTATTAGTTGTTCCTACTGATAAGAATAATATTATAGAATTAAGTAATAAGAATATTTCTGGTTTTATAATTGGATTAAAAGGTTATAGTGTATTTACTGAATATGATTTAACAGTCGAAGAAATTAAAGAGTTAATTAAATTAACAAATAAGGAAATATTTATCGCTATAAATAAACCATTATATGTAGATGATATAGATAAATTAAAACCAATAATAAGTGAATTATTAAATCTAAATATTAAAGGTATTATCTTTGATGATATAGGATTAGTAAATCTACTAAAGGATGAGAAAATTGAACTAATATGGAACCAAATGCACCAAGGTACAAATTATCAATCTTGTAACTATTGGTTAAAAAGAGGAATTAATGGTGCTTTGTTAAGTACAGAAATAATGTTGAAAGATATAATTGATATAAAGAATAATACAACTATGAAATTGCTTGTATACGCATATGGTTATTTGCCAATGTTTGAATCTTCAAGAGAGTTGTTGAGTAATTATTTTGAATACAAGGGTATAAAAAAAGATTCAAATAATTATAATATGTATGAAAAAGAAAGAGAAAAATATTATAAGATTTATGAAAAAAATAATGAAACATATATATTAGAAGATTTAATAGATGGAATAGAAGAAATTAATGATTTAAAAGATAATAAAATTGAATATATAATAGTAAGTGGACTTATGCATAAATCAGAAGATTTAAATATTATTGTTGATCAATATATTGATGCATTAGAGGGGAATTGTAATAGAAAAAGCAACAATAAAGGTTTTTTTTATAAGGAAACAATTTACAAGGTGAAAAATGAATAAAATTAAGCCGGAATTATTAGCGCCTGCTGGAGACTTAGAAAAAGTCAAGTGGGCTATTGAGTATGGTGCTGATGCAGTGTATCTAGGTGGCAGAGATTTTAGTCTTAGAGCAAATGCCAAGAATCTATCAATAGAAGAAATAAAGGAAGCATCGGATTATGTCCATTCATTCAATAAAAAGATTTATGTTACAGTAAATATAATATTTCACAATGAAGATTTAAAGAATATTTCAAATTATTTGATTGATTTAGATAATTCAAATGTTGATGCCATAATAATATCTGACCCATTTATTATTGATTTAGTTAAAGAATTAAAATTGAAATTCGATATTCACTTGAGTACTCAACAAAACACATTGAATCATGAAGCTGCAAAATATTGGGAAAGTCAAGGAGTATCTAGAATAGTATTTGCTAGAGAATGCTCAAAAAAAGATTTAATAAGAATAAAAAAAGAATCAAATATAGAATTAGAGACATTCATTCATGGAGCAATGTGTGTTGGGTATAGCGGAAGATGTGTTTTATCAAATTATTTAACTAATAGAGACTCAAATAGAGGGGGATGTAGTCAAATATGTAGATGGAATTTTGAACTATATGATCAATTTTTAAATAAAATTGATAATTCAGAAGATTATTCATTGGCTGTAAAAGATTTATCGATGGTAAAACATATTAAAGACTTAATCGATATTGGAGTAACTTCTTTTAAAATAGAAGGAAGAATGCGTTCTGTATATTATATAGCTACAGTATTAAACATATATAGAAAGATAATAGATGATTATTATGATGGGATTATTGATAATGATATTGAGAAAGAAGAATACGAATTATATAGATGTGCCAATAGAGAAGCTATACCTCAATACTTTGAATCAAAACCTAAACTAGAAGGTCAATATTACTTGGGAAGAAACGAACAATCTAATAAAGATTTTTTAGGAATAGTTCTAGATTATGATGGCAAAGAGATAACCATAGAGCAAAGAAACTATTTTAAAGTTGGAGATAAAGTAACTATATTTGGGCCAAAAACAAAAAGATTTGATCTAGATATTGAATATATTAAAGATGGGGACGAATATATTGAAGCAGCAAATCATCCTCTTCAAATAGTAAAAATAAAATGTGACAAAACAGTAAAAAAAAGTGATATAATGAGAGTAAATTTTTTATATTGACATAAATATAAAATAATAGTAATATGTATTAGAATTAAGAACGGAGAGTGCATTAAAATGGCAGGAAAAAGAGAAATATATTTAACAAAAGAAGGATTAGAAGATCTGAGGAAGGAACTTAGTTTATTGAAACAAGAGAAAAGACCAGAAGTAATTAAGGCAATAAAAGAAGCTAAAGAACTTGGAGATTTATCTGAAAATGCAGAATATCATGCTGCAAGAGAAGAACAAGGATTTTTAGAGTCAAGAATTAAAGAACTTGAATATATGGTCGATAACGCTTCAATAATTGAAGAAAAAGCTACTGATAAAATTAGAATTGGATCTACGGTTGAAATCAAATATATTGAAGATCAAGAAGTAGATACATTTAAAATTGTTGGGTCTATCGAAGCAGATCCATTTGAAAATAAAATTTCTAATGAGTCGCCTATTGCAAAAGCTATACTTGGAAAAAAAGCTGGTATGGTTTCTACAGTAGAAAGTCCTAATGGAAAATATGACATTGAAATTTTAGAAGTTAAGTAACTATTAATAATAATAGTTATTTCATTGTGAGGAGGAAAAATGAAAAACGTTCATGAAATTACAGTTAAAATAGAAGGTAAAGATTGGGAAGAATCTTTAAATAAATCTTTTGAAAAGAACAAACAAGAGGTTAAAGCTGATGGATTTAGAAAAGGAAAGATTCCAAGAGAAGTATATATAAAGAAATATGGTATTGAATCTTTATATATGGATGCAGTTAATAATTCTATTCCAAAAGCATATGAGGAAGTAGAAAAAAGTGGTTTAAAACCCGTTGTTCAACCAAAGGTTGATATTAAAAAAGTAGACGAAAAAGGATTGGAATTAATTTTTACAGTTGTTGAAGCTCCAGAAATAAAAATAAAAAAATATAAGGGCTTAAATGTTAAAAAAGAGAAAGTATCTGTTACTAAAGAAGAAGTAGAAAAAGAAATTGAAACTTTGAGAAAACAATATTCTGAAGTAATTATTAAAGAAGATAAAATTGAAAAAGGAGATACTGCTGTAATCGACTTTGATGGTTTTAAAGATGGTAAACCATTCGAAGGGGGAAAAGGAGAAAACTTCCCATTAGAAATTGGAAGTAACACCTTTATACCTGGATTTGAAGATCAATTGATTGGTTTAAAATCAGAAGAAAACAAAGACATTAAAGTTAAATTTCCAGATGATTATCCAGCAGAAGAGTTAAAAGGACAAGAAGTCGTATTTAAGGTTCATGTACATGAAGTTAAAACTAAAAAGATTCCAGAATTAGATGAAAACTTTATATTAGATTTGGCTATGGAAGGTGTTACTAACCTTGAAGAACTTAACAAGAAGGTTAAAGAAAACCTTATGTCTAAAAAAGACTTAGATGCTGAAAATAAATTAGTAGATAATATAATAGAAGAAATCAATAGAAATGTTACTGTAGAAGTACCTCAAGAGTTACTTGATCAAGAGATAGATAGAATGATTAAGAACTATGAAGAAAGATTAAAGATGCAAGGAATTACTCTTGAACAATATCTTCAATTCACTAAGATGACTGAGGAAGATTTAAAGAAACAATTGACTGAAGAAGCTAATAAGGGCGTAAGATATAGACTTTTACTAGAAGAAATTATAACTAAAGAAGACATAAAAGTTACTGAAGCAGATGTTGATCAAGAACTAGAAAATATGGCTGAAATGTATCAAATGACAAAAGAAGAAATAGAAAAAGCTATGGGTGGCAAAGAATATTTGGAACATGATTTAAAATATAAAAAAGTAATAGATTTTCTTAAAGAAAATAACAAAGAATAAGACATTTTAATGTCTTATTTTTATATTATTAAATTATTTTAATATTTAAGCTGTTTTTGATAGACAAATACATCTTTTTCTTCTATAATAACACTTAAATCTTTTAAAGGAGGCCATATGAATTCACTTCCAATTATAATAATTAAAGGTGAAATATTACTTCCTCATTGTGAAGTTAGAATAGATATAAAAAACGATATAGAAAAGAATATAGTAAGATACTCTGAGTCAGAGTTTGGCGGGGAACTATTAATTATAACTCCAATAGATCAATTAGAAGAAACAATAGATTTCAATAATTTTCCATCGATAGCTACTGTTGGCAAAATTAAACTTAATGTTGCAATAAATGAGAATATAACAAGAGTTGTCATAGAAGGAATTAAAAGAGTAAACATAGAAAAATATTATAAAAAAGAAGAATTTCTTATGGCAGATACTAGACCAACTACAAAATTTGCTCTCTCAGTTAAAGACGAGAAAGCATTAATAAATAAGATTACATTGGATTTGGAAAGATATTTATCTAGAGCGCCTTATTTAAGCAATAGCATATTAGGCATAATTAATAACGAACTTAGTATATCTAAGATTGCTGATTTGGTTTCTAATTTTTTACCGATATCGATAGATAGAAAGATGGAATATTTAATTACTCCTAATCCTTATACTAGAACAATTATGATATTAGAAGATATTAGAAAAGAAGAAGAAATCTTAGATATAGAACAAAAAATTGAGATTAAATTAAATGAAACATTGGATCAATCTCAAAAAGAATTTATTTTGAGAGAGAAAATAAGAATTATTAAAGAAGAACTTGGTGATAAGAACGTTAAAGATGATGAAATAGAAAAAATCAGAGAAAGCATTAAAAATATTAAAGCACCAGAAAAAATAAAAACAAGATTGTTCAATGAATTAAACAGATATGATTTAATGAATATAAACTCTCCAGAAATGGGAATGACAAGAGATTATATTGAATGGATGTTGTCATTGCCTTGGAATGAGTATAGCAACGAAGAAATTGATTTAAAAAAGGTAAGAAAATCATTAGACAAAACTCATGCAGGATTAGAAAAAGTTAAGACTAGAATAATTGAATTTCTTGCTGTAAGACAAATGAGCAAAGATTTAAAAACTCCTATTATATGCTTGGTTGGGCCTCCAGGAACAGGAAAGACTACTTTAGCGAAAAGTATTGCTGAAGCTATAAATAGAAAATTTGTAAAGATTTCTGTTGGTGGAATAAATGACGAATCAGATATTATTGGTCACAGAAGAACATATATTGGAGCAAACCCCGGAAGAATAATAGGTGCAATGAAGAAAGCAAAATCATCTAATCCGGTATTTCTTATAGACGAAATAGATAAGATGACCAAAGATTATAGAGGAGATCCTGCAAGTGCATTATTAGAAGTATTAGACAAAGAACAAAATAAATACTTTTATGATAATTACCTAGACGAAGAATATGACTTATCTAATGTATTATTTATATTGACAGCTAACGAATTATATAGAATTCCCGAACCATTAAGAGATAGATTAGAAATAATTAACTTATCAGGATATACTGAATTTGAGAAATTAGATATATCAAAAAAACATTTAATTCCTAGAGAATTATCTGAACATGGGTTATCAAATAAAATAACACTAGATAGTAAAGGAATTTTGACTATTATTAGAAATTATACTAGAGAATCTGGTGTAAGAGAATTAGAGAGAAATATAGCAACAATTCTAAGAAAAGTAGCAACAGAAATATTAGAAAAAAAGCATAATGGGATAATAAATATTTCTAGTAGTAAAGTAGAATCTTATTTAGGAAAGAAAAAATACTTTTTTGGAGAAAAAGATTCAAAAAAAGAAGTAGGAGTTGCTGTAGGACTAGCATATACTGAATTTGGTGGGGATATACTTCCTATTGAAATAACATTTTATGAAGGAAAAGGCACATTATTATTGACTGGTTCTTTAGGAGATATAATGAAAGAATCTGCACAAATTGCACTTAGTTATATAAAGAGCCATTATAAGGAACTAAAAGTTGATTATAAACTTATATCGAATAGTGACATACACATTCATATACCTGAAGGCGCTATTCCAAAAGAAGGTCCAAGTGCTGGAATAACTCTCACAACAGCATTAATAAGTGCATTTACAAATAAACCTATTAGTAAAGATATTGCAATGACTGGAGAAATTACACTAAGAGGAAATGTACTTCCAATTGGAGGCTTAAAAGAAAAGAGTTTGGGCGCAAATAGAAGTGGAATAAAAGAGATAATAATTCCATACAATAACGAAAGAGATTTAGCGGAATTACCTGATTATTTAAAAGAAAAAATTAAATATCATTTAGTAAAAGAGTATAAAGAAGTATACAAGATTATGTTTGGTAAATAATGTCAAATATAACTTGTGTTCTTTTTTTAAGCATTCAATAGTGTTAATATATTATTAATATAGGAGGTATTATGACACCACACTTAGAATTTAATAAAGAAGATGTTTCAAAAATAGTATTAATGCCAGGAGATCCACTAAGAGCTAAATATATTGCTGATAAGTTTTTAACTAATGTTAAAGAAATTAATGATGTAAGAAATATGCTTGGGTACACAGGGTATTATAAGTACAATAGAATTACTGTATTGGGATCTGGTATGGGTAATCCAAGTATGGGAATATATTCATACGAATTATATAAGTATTATGATGTTGATTGTATAATTAGAATAGGGACATGTGGAGCATATAAAGATTTGAATTTATTAGATATTATATTAGTAGATAATAGTTGTAGTGATTCTGTTTATGCTAAAGCGTTAAATGGCAATCAATTAGATATAATAAATTCTTCAAAAAGAATTACTGATTTAATAGAAGAAACAGCTTTAGAAAACAATATAAACACTATAAGGGGAAATATTCATTGCAGTGATGTATTTTATTCAAATATTATCAATAAAGACTTAATAGAAAAATATGATTGTTTAGGAGTCGAAATGGAAACATTCTCATTGTTTTCTAATGCATTATATTTAAATAAAGAAGCTGCAGCAATAATTACTGTATCTGATTCAATAAATCATGATATAATATTAACTCCCGAAGAAAGAGAACGCTCACTAAACAATATGATTCAATTAGCGCTTGATTCAGCATTAAAAATATAGGAGACATTATGAATTATAAAAGAAAAGAACTTAATAATATAGTATTACACACAATTAAAACTGATGCTTTTAAAACAATAACGATAGATATATATTTTAGGAGAAAAGCTAATATTGAAGAATACTTAGCTTCTTATTTTATGTTAAGGTTGTTAGAATATAGTACAAAGAAATATGATTACAAATCACTAATAGAAAGAAAAGAAGATCTTTATAATTTAAAACTTTATACTACATCTAATATTGAACCTACAAAATATAGAAATGATATATTGACAATAAAGTTTATCGCTCCAAAATATTCTTACGAAAATATAGAAGAGGATGTTTTTGATTTAATTAGAGAAGTTATATTTAATAATAATCTAGAAAACGAAGAATACTATCAAGAAATAAAAACAATTATTAATAATGAATTATTGTCAGTAAAAAACAATAGAAAAAAATATGCATATTTAAAAATGTTAGAAAATATGGAACCTAATGAAACTATCTCATATCCAATAATAGGTAGAATTGAGGATATGGAAAACTGCACCCTTGATAAAGTAAAAAATAATTATAAAGACCTTATTGATAATAGTCAGATAGATATAGTTGTTGTTGGTAATATCGAAGAAGAAAAATACAAAGAAGTTTTTTCAAATATGTTTAGCAGTGGAAAGAGATTTGAAAATATTAACTTTGAAAAATATTTAATTAACAACAAAGAAAAAGAAGTATTCATAGAAGAAAAGGGTTTAAATCAAAACAAGCTTTGTGTTGGTTTAAGAATTCTAAACTTTGATTATCAAAATGAAGAATTTATTTCATTCTTATATAAAACAATTCTTGGATCTGGAACCAGTTCAAAATTATTTGTTGAAGTAAGAGAAAAGAATTCTTTAACTTACTATGCTTCTGCAAAGTTTATTACTCCTTCATTAATTGCTTTAGAGTTTGGAATAGATAGGAATAATTATAACAAAGCTTTAGAACTAATTAAGAAGACTATTAAAGACATGGAGAATGTTTCTGAAGAAGAATTGGAAATAGCAAAAAAAACATTGATTTCAAATAGCAAAGATATAGAATATAATTCTAAATTAATATCTAGTAATTATTATAAAAAAGAAAATAATGTTAATTATACTTATGATATAAATGAAATGATTAAAAAAATTAATAATGTAAAAGCAAATGAAATAAATGAATTTGCAAAAAAAGTATATGTTGATACTATACTTCTTTATGGAGAAAATTATGAATAAAATCGAAATAAATAAACTAGGAGAATTTGTTTATCATGAAATATTGGATAATGGAATAAATGTATATATTTATCCAACTAACAATACTAATGAATATTTTATTTCTTTTTTTACAAAATATGGAAGCGTTTACAACGATTTCAAACTGAAAGAAGATAATGAATTTAAAGAATATCCAAAAGGTATTGCTCATTTTCTAGAACACAAATTATTTGAATCTGAAGATGAATCAGTATTTGATTATTTTGCAAAAAATGGTTCATATTGCAATGCCTATACTTCTTTTTACATTACAAACTACATTGTATCTGGAAAAGATAATTATTTTGGAGATTTAAACTATTTAATTAATTATGTTCAAAAACCACATATTACAAATGAAAATGTCGAAAAAGAAAAGGGGATAATAGAACAAGAACTAAATATGTATATGGATGATCCATATTATGCTTTAACGGAAACAACTAAGTTTAATTTGGTTACTAATCACTCAGTTAGATACGATATAGGAGGAAAAGTAGAGGATATAAAAAGAATAACTAAAGACATGTTAGACGATTGTTATAATACATTTTATTCTCCAAATAATATGAATATAGTTGTATCTGGTAATATCGATGTAGAAGAGACTATTTCAAAAATTAAAGAAAATCAATATGGAAAACATATAGATAATAAAGATTATACTTTAATGAAATATATTGAAAATAACATGGTTAGTAAAAAAGAAGAAATAATAAATATGGATGTAGAAGTCCCATTACTCTCTGTTGGATTAAAATTATTTAGACCAATAAATATTGAAAAAAACATATTTGATTTTTATGTTTCATCAATTATATATGAAAATTTTAATAAAATATCTGATTTTTATTTATCTAATTTAAAAGAAAAAAATTTATTTTCTCCAATAGGAATAATGGTTGAATCATTAGAAGATTTCGTAATAGTAATTCTAATAATTGAATCTAATAATCCTGAGCTAATGAAAGAAAGAATTATAGAAAAATATAAAAATATGAATATAAGTGAATCTTTCTTTGAAAGATTCAAGAAAAAAGAACTAAGTAATCTTATATATTATTTTGAAGACCATAAAGATGTCAATGATTTTATAGTTGGATCGATAATAGATTATGGTTATTTAAAAAATGATATTGTTGATGAGATTAAATCATTAAAATACAATGAGTTTAATCAAGTATATAGGGATTTACAATTTGACATAATCAATTCAGTAATAATAAAAAAAGGATAGACAAAGAATGCTGATAGTGGTATCATTTATTTTAGTTTTTAGAAAAGAGTGAAAAGTATGGAACATATATATAATGACATTGATTTTATAAAAGTAGTAGATAACATTTTAAAAGATGAAAGATTTCTTTATACACAAAGTACAATCCATCATGGATTAAAAAAATTAGACCATTCAATAAAGGTTGCTTATTATTCATATTTATATGCAAAAAAATTGAATTTAGAATATGTCAGTGTTGCAAGGGGTGGTCTTCTTCATGATTTCTATTATTCAAATATTCAAGGTAATTGTTTATCTAAAGAATCATATGAGCTAACCCATACACATTATAAAATTGCATTATCAAACTCAACTAAGTATTTCACATTAAATGATATTGAAAAAGATATCATATATAAACATATGTTTCCTGTAGTATTTACATTCCCAAAATATAAAGAATCTTTACTTGTATCTGCTGTAGATAAAGTAATAGGTACATATGAGTTCATATGTAAAGCAAGATTTTTAGTCAATTTTAAATTATTGTCAAAAGTAGTTCCTTCATTTATAATATTATTTAGCACATTAAAATAGATTTTTAATGTGTTTTTATTGTATAATACTTTTATGTCCTTGTAGCTCAGTAGGATAGAGCAACCCCCTCCTAAGGGGTAGGTCGGCAGTTCGACTCCGCCCAAGGACGCCATTATTTTATATTAAATAATATCTTATAATCGATATTATTTTTTTTAATATTAATTGATCATTATTTACAAAACATAAATAAGTGTTATAATACTTCCAATAATGGAGGTTAAATATGTTATCGAAAAGTAAATGGTTTGTACTTAATGAAAAGGAAGTAGATGGAATTTCCAAATTTGGTATTGAATCTCCTGAAGATCCTAATTTATTTCGAGGTATAGTTAGTGATCAAGTTATGATTCCCTTTTTATATGATTCGATAAAAGTAGTTAAAGCCGATCCTGACAAAGATGAAGAATGGTGCATAAATGATATTTTTGTTTGTACTAGATTGGATGAAGAAGGAAATAAAGTATATGATGTCTATAAACCGTGGTGTGCTGGAGGACCCCCTGTAGGTTTTTATCATTTTGGTTTTGAATGTTTAAAAGAAAATATGAACGAATATCCTACACACGAAAACGTATCATGTGATGAAAAAAGGTTATAAATAAATATGTTTATCAATAATTAAAGATTTTAAAGACTTTTATAAAAAAGTCTTTTTTAAAAATTATTTGTTATGTTATAATTCTTATATGCCGTCTTAGTTCAGTGGTAGAACGGTTGCATGGTAAGCAACAAACGCGAGTCCGATTCTCGCAGATGGCACCATTTGTATTAATATAAGCAATTACTTTTGTGCTATAATGTATTTATTAGGGAGGTTTTGAAGTGAATTTATTTGAAAGAAATGGAAATTTAATCGATATATATTCATTTGAAGGTGACAAAGAAGCTTTAATTGAATATAGAAAAAAAATATTAAGTAATATGAACATATATGATATGTTTTATTCTTTTGAAACTACAAACGAAACTATAAAAGACAGATTTTTAAAAGCAGATGAATTAGATATAAGATTTTTGGAACATAATGATATTGAAAGAATAGATTGTAATTGGTGGTCGGAATTAAAACGAGAAGAAATTGATTCTTTTTCAAAAAAAACAGTTTGTGAAGAATTGATTAGATCTTATATTAATGGTGACTATTCAAAGGTGGCACCAACTAGAACATTTATTCCAGAAGATGGTTTAGATATTTCAATAAATAATTTTTTGGTTACGAAGAAACCTTATAAATTTTTTTCTAATGAGAAGCTTTTTTATCGCTTTGAAAATATAATTGATTTACCAGGTAATTTATGTGCTCTACAATTATTAGAGACCGGTAACTTTTCTCAACTTGTAAATAGTTGGTTAGTTTTTAGTGAACAACTAAAGTTATTTAAAATTAAACAAATATCCTCTATTAAAACAGAGGATATGAGAAATATGTATAATAGTGGTTTATTAGAAGGTAAGTATGAAGATGCTATGAATAGAATAGCAACAACACAAAGAATTTTAAGTAAAACAAGGAAATAACTTTACATTTAATTAATAAAGTCTATAATAACTAAATATGGGGGATTTATGGAAAAGAAATTTTTATCATCAACAGATACATTCTTGTCAATGTATCAAAAATTAGTAAGTGAACATACAGAAAGTAGATATCGAAAAATTGTACCTTTAGATGAACTTTGGGAAAATATCAATGTAGAAGGATTTGTGCGTAATTTAGAAGATAATCCGGATGTTGATCCTATGTTTATAAACAAATTATATTCATTTATAATAAAAAGTTATGCAAATAATGGATATGGTGCTGGTTACTTAAATCAAATGTGGAAAGTATTTGCTAAATTAGAAGATAATGGCATACTTCCAATAGATAAAAAGGAACAAGCATTATATATTAGATTGGCAGCAGAAAATATTCCTTCTTCAGGACTTGGAAGCGAAAGAGACGTTCTTAATGAGTCAAAGTTTTTGGTTGCTGGTTTAGATTCGTTTGATACATCACAATATTTCTTTAGTGCATTAAATCAATTAAAAAAACATCGTGATAGATCTGCAACTTATGCATATTATGCAGACTTTGTAAAAACTCTTTCCGATGTTTCTTATGATGAAAAACTACTATATGTCTTATTAGCGGAACAAATTCAAAATAAAGAAGTTCATGATAAGGGTTGGTGGTATGAAGGTGAAACTTTAAAGAAATCAACCGAAATACTAAGAGATCAATTGTATTATGGAAATCATTATGTTTTCTCAGATATTCCAGAACAACAATTTTTTGGGGAAAAGATAGAAGATTTAATAAAAAAACATGATAAATCATACAGTGAATATAGGGACGATAGCGAAGCAAAAGGCGAATATCCAACATTAATAAAAAAACCTAGCAAAAGAAGATTTGTTACTGAAAAAAATAATTATTATACAACAGATAGTCATATATGGTAAAAATACAATAAAA
>CAYRXC010000011.1:0-24018 GCA_964428195.1 uncultured Muribaculaceae bacterium
TAAATAAAAAAAATACAAAAAAAAACAAGAAAAAAATCTTGTTAATTACTTGGTAGCGAGAGAGGGGATCGAACCCCCGACCTATCGGGTATGAACCGATCGCTCTAGCCAGCTGAGCTATCTCGCCATAATTATGGTGCTCGTATTCGGACTTGAACCGAAACTCTCTCACAAGAAATAGATTTTGAGTCTATCGCGTCTACCAATTCCGCCATACGAGCGATAAAAAGATTATATCATAACTTTTTATTTTGTCTAATAGTTTTTTTAAATTTCTTTGTACTTTGAAGTAAATAAATCTAATTCTTCATCCTTATATTCTGAATGCACTAATTGTGGCAATTCTTCAATTGAACTAATTCCAAAGTAATCTAGAAATTCATTTGTAGTCTTATATAATATGGGGTTTCCAATTGAATCTTTTCTTCCGCTTTCTTTTATAAAGCCTTTAGATACCAATTTTTTTATTAAACTTACGCTATTTATTCCCCTAATAATTTCAACATCTAATCTTGTAACCGGTTGATTATATGCAACAATAGCCAGAACTTCCAAAGCTTGTTCCGATAAAACATTATCACTTTCTTCTATTAATTTTTTGTAATAATCTTTATGTTCATTCTTTGTTGTAAGCTTTAAAGAGTTTCCTAGATAATCAATACGTAGACCTCTTTCCTCGCTTTGATATTCTTCCTTTAATTCTAATATTAATTGTTTTGCTGCCTCATTATCTATCGATAAAACAGTTGCAATCTGATCTATAGTAATTCCATCATCACCAACAACAAATAATAATCCTTCTAATATTGCTTTCATATTGTCTCCCTTGTAGAAATAATAATATTTTCAAAATTTTTGTCTTGAATTAAATTTATGTCTTTATTTTTTGCCAACTCTAGTATAGAAAGAAAAGTAATTATTACATATGCCCTATCTCTTTGTTCAAACAAATCATATAAAGATATTTCTTTATTTTCTTTTAGCATTTTTTTAATTTCACTAATTCTATCTTTCAAGGAATATTCCCTATTTGTTATTGTTGTCAATATAGGTTTTTCTTTTTCTTTTCTATCGATTAAATTATTCATAATAGTAAGCAAATCACTTACAGATAACTTAGTATTTTTTATAAATAATCCGTCCACATATTGCTCATAACTAGAAGGAATCTTGGTGTATATTTCTTTTCTTTTTTCTTCTAAATTTCTAAATTTATAAGTAATTTCTTTATATTTTTTATACTCTATTAATCTGTCTATTAGAGAAGGCTCTTGTTGTTCTTCAAATTCATCGACAATTTCTTCTTGATTTGGTAAAAGTGATTTAGATTTTAATTCTATTAATTCAGCAGCGACAACCAAATACTCAGATGCAACGTCTAAATTCAAATCTTCCATTGCTTTTATATATTCCAAATAACTATTTGTAATATCTGCTAAATTGATATCATATATATCAATATTGGTTTTCTTAATCAAATGTAGCAATAAGTCTAATGGCCCCTCAAAATCATTTATCTTAATTTCGTAATGCATACTAAATCCTCTTTTTGCTTATTTTATTTTTAATTTTATCAAAAACATTTTCACCAAATATATTGTATATAGTTTTATTTTTAATCATTATAAACAAATAAATAACAAGACCTATTATACCATACAAAGAAGAAACCAATAAAGATATAATTCTACTACTTGAATCTATAGGGATAATAAATCTCATAAAAACTAAAATTAATGCCATTATAGTTGTAGCAAAAATTATTCTACTTATACTTTCAAAGGTACTCTTATAATCAGTTTTTGTTTTTTTCTTAATATAATGAAAGTTAATCAAAGAAGAAACAGAAAAAGCAAGAATTGATGAAACGGTAATCCCATATGCGGGATGAACTTTAATATAATTCATAAAATTCATTAGTGGAACATTTAAAGATAGCTTAATTAACAATCCAACAATTGCAGAAAATATAACTATCTTAGAATAAGAAATAGAATTTAATACCGAACAAGACAAATTATATAAAGCTATAAAGATTGTTTTTAGAATAAAAAACTTAAATATAGAAGATGCTAATTCATTGTAACCATAAAATATATTCCATACGGGAAGAGATAATATAGATAATAAGAGTACCAAAGGTACTACAACAAAAAGTAATGATTGTATTCCAGTATTTATTTTTTTTGAAACATCTTCATTATTACCTATAGCGTAGCTACTAGATATATAAGGAACCATACTTACAATCAAACCAACAGAAACCGAATATACAACAGATTCTAGTTTAGAACCCCATGTTGAAATAATACTAGTTACTGATTCTGCTTGGATTAAAGAATAACCAAAAGAAACCATTGTTTTGTTTAGACTAGATAAATCGACAAAAGTATATCCAGATCTTACAACATCTATTAGAATAAAAGGTACTGCAAAAATTATAATATTTTTTATTATCATTTTTGAATCAATCTTTTTTTCTTCTTCCTCAATTTCCTTTTTCTCTTTATGAATATTACTTTTTTTCATTTTTACATAAAGATATATATATGCACATATAGCACCAAATGTTGCACCTAATACTGCTACTCCAACAGAATTAGTCATACCAAGTTTAAATACATATAATGCTAAATATATACCAATCAATAAAAATAATACCCTTGCAATTTGTTCTATTACTTGACTATAAGAACTAGCAGAAATAAATTTGTGTCCCTGTAAATAGCCTCTCGTAACACTTAATATTGGAACTACCAACAATGCAGACGCCAATACTCTTACTACAAAAGCTACATCTTCTATTGTATTTCCACCTTCTATGTTACCAACAAATAAATAACCAATATTTTTAGAAAAAACAAACATCAATACAAATCCAATCAATCCAAGAGTACAAATAAAAATTTTTCCAATTTTATAAGCTTTTTCCTTTGCATAATTATATCCCAAAGCATCATATTGACTTGTTATTTTACTTATTGCAAATGGAATTCCGGCTACCGATATCCCCAAAAAGAGAGAATAAATAGAGTAAGCATATCCATATAATGCTCCTCCTTTTTCTCCTAACATTGGATATAATAAAATTACATACAAAACGCCTATTACTTTACTTATTATTATCGACGAAGTAGCAACAACAGCCCCCTGCAAAAATGTGTTTTTTTTCATGTTATCACCTTTTTTTCTTATAATAATTTCCCAATATAGAATAAAAAAGATATATTGTTACAACTACCGTAATCAATGTAATTGGTATCTGTATGAAAATATTATCGACAATATAAAACGTAGCGTATGAAATAGTAAGAACCATGGAATTTATTATCGATATAAAAACATATATTAAAGGCTTATCTTTCTTATTTATCTTTTTATTGTATTTTGATTCTAAATATATTATTTCGGCAAATTTATGATTGGGCTTATATTTAGAAACAAGCTTAAAATATAATAAATATAAACATAATACTATTGAAAATATTATTAAATATATAATAAATAACTCCATAATATCCTCCTTTATATTTGTTCAATATATTCTAATAACTTAATAAACATCTTAATAAATTTATCATCTAATCCTTTTTTCTTTAGTCTTCTTACAGAAATTCTCTTACTCTTTATAGAGGAATTATCAAATAATATTCCGCTAATTTCTTCCTTTAATACGGTTTCAATAGGAAGATCACTAATAATTTCATCGATATCTTCATTAATCAATCTCATTGCATCTATTTCAATTGCTTTTCCTTTACATATAACTGTTAGTTGTCCTATTGTACTTACATCCTTAACTTCGACAACAAAGTCTCTATCATCTTCATAAGAAGTAAAGGGCAAAGATGTTCCATCAAAATTGATAGTTAGATCTGTTGTTTTTCTGGTATTTCTAAATCTAAATCTATAACTTCTCTTGTCTGGTATTATACCACTTTTACCTTCAACCGCCCTAACTATTACTGTATAATTGTTCTCCTGATAATTATAATCTATTGCGGTCTTTAAATAAAAACCTTTTTTATAATAATTGCTTATACCATCATCTTCATATACTTCATAAACATTACTTCTTCCTTGAAATATATTTATTTCCAAATACTTAGGAGACTCTATACTATTATAATTCACCGACAAAGGAATAATAGCTCCACTCTTTACAAAAACCGGATATTCATCGTCTTTGAAAAATGCAACATAACTTCTTCCACCAGGAAATTTCTTGCCAGTTTTAAAATTATACCACGTTCCCTTTGGTAGATAAAATTTATGAACTACCCTATTCATCGTAATGTCTTTTTTACTGGTTATTGGAGAAATCAAAAATTCTTTTCCAAAATAGTATTCATTTTTATATAAGGAATCATCATACAAATCAATGTTTTCATAAAACAATGGTTGTATTAAAGGCGTACCATCCTTATGATATCTATAAGCTTCAGAATAAATATACGGAATCAATTTATTTCTTAATTGCATATAATCTTTTGCAATTTCAAAGGTTTGAACATCCCATTTCCAAGGTTCTCTTTTATAATATCTTCCGCCATCCACATGAATTCGAAATATTGGGCTAAAACATCCTAGTTGAATATATCGAGTATATAGTTCACTATCCTCTATTCCTCCACTAAAACCACCAATATCATGGCTCCACCAAGACACTCCAATATTTGCAGCACTAGAATTAATTTCTGGAAGCAATTTAAGTGTATTCCAACTTACTTTTGATTTTCCAGAATACAATATTCCGTATCTATGAGCAGCAATCATTGGATTTCTTCCAAAAAACATACCCCTTTTGTTGTCGAGTCTTCCTGAATCTAAATATCCATAATGGCTATTTGCAAAATATATATTAGTATTAGTATCGTCTTTAAAATCATTCCAAAAAAAGTCAATTCCCATGGTCTCTAAAGGGTGAATAAATAGTTTTAAATAAACATCAATAAATAAAGGAGAAAAAGGTGCATATTTAATTGGTGCTCCTTCAACAGTATTTATATACTTTCTAGCATCATTATATCTTTCCTCTATTGGCAAGATCCCCTCTATTGGATTGACACTCAATCCAACCTTTATATTTCTATTATGCATAGTATTTATAAACAAGTTTGGATCCTTAAAATATTCTTTATTAAATGAAAAACCAGACAATAAGTCTTTTCTATCACCAAATTCCCTATTATGCCAATCTTTATCTAAAAGCAAAACAGAGATAGGAAGTTCCTCTTTAAAAAACCTAATTACTAGATTATTAATCATTTCATCACTATATTTGTAATCTTTACTCCACCATATTCCTAAAGCATATTTAGGAATCATTTGAGGTAATCCAGTTAGCAAAAAATAATCTTTTAACGCTAAATTAAAGTCCTTATTATACAAAAATACATATGTATCATAAGCATCTTCTTTTCTTGAAGAGAATGTCCCATCTTCATTGATTAGAAAAGTACTAGAATCATCAATAGATGCAAATCCATCCAATGAATATAACCCTTTTTGAAATAACATTTTTGTATTATCTAAAGATAATAAATTTGCATTAAATTTTCTTACCTCTGGATTAGTCAAATGCCAAACATTATTTGTATTTAATAAACTTATTCTTAAATTAGAAGCAGACTTTATATTTGCTTCTTTAACATAATCAACTTTAAAATAATTGGTTTCCAATTCCAAATACTTAGAGTCTTCTCTAACGATTATTCTAGGTAATTCAAAATTTCTAAATAAAACTAACTGAGTTGGGTTATCAACAAATATACCTTTTTCATTATATTCAATTCTTATAAGCCTTTCAGAAAGAACTGAAAATCTATATTTTTGTCCCTTAAAAATGGCCTTTTCCTTGGGAATTGCTTTATCTTTATCAAAAACAAATTGTGTTCCTAAATTATACATTGAATCACCCCAGTTACTCTATGATATAAATATATCATATTTATAAACTTTAAACAATAAAAAAAGACTATCAAGTCTTTTAAGTTTGTTTGGTCCTTGTATCCATTTGAGATGACACAAAAGTTATTTTAATATCTACATTACTTGAGATTGTTACAAGCCAATATATTTTAATACTTCTTCTTTATCACTAAAATGATGTTTAGTATCTCCTATTATTTGATATGGTTCATGCCCTTTACCTAAAATTAATAAAACATCATTTTCTTTTAATAAATTAATTCCTTTTTTTATTGCACTTACTCTATCAAATATTATTTCATAATTATCTTTATTTAAGTCTCTAACAATATCATCCATTATTTGCTTTTCATCTTCAAATCTTGGATTATCATTTGTAAATATTACATAATCCGATTTATCAGTTGAAATTTTTCCCATTATTGGTCTTTTTGATCTATCTCTATTACCGCCACAACCAACAATAGTATATACTTTTCCTTTTTTATATTCATTAATACTATTTAATATATTTTCTATAGCATCAGGACTATGCGCAAAATCAATAATTATATAAGAATTTTTATAATTAACTAAATCATATCTTCCATCAGGTGCTATTAATTCCTTGGTTTTTTCTAATATTAAATTGGGATCAAATCCAAATTTCAACGCACTAATAAATGCATTCATATAATTAAAAATATTATATTTTCCTGGAAACAATAATTCAACATCATATATTTTACTTTTGTTTTCTATTTTAAAATTTGCTTCAATTTTAAATTCTGAACCATCCATATGTAAGTGAATATCATATATTTTAAACTCACTTGATGATTCTCCATAATAAATATTATTGTTGGTTTCAAGTACAAAGTTTTTATGATATGGATCATCTTCATTTATTATTGCAAATCTATCTCCTCGTAGCATTTTAAATAATTCTAGCTTAGAATTCATATAATTTTCCATAGTCAAATGATAGTCCAAATGATCTTGAGTTAAATTAGTAAAACAAGCAAGATCAAACTCTAACCCCATTACTCTTCCATACGATATTGCTTGACTACTTACTTCCATTACTATAACTTTTATATCTTTTTCTTTACACTTTAAAAACATTTCATATAATTCAGTAATTTCAGGAGTAGTATTATCTAATGAAATACATTCTTCATCTAAGATAAAACCTATTGTCCCAATATAAGCTGTTTTAAGTCCCAACTTATTAAACAATTGATATATTAAATAGCAGCTAGTAGTTTTACCATTTGTACCAGTTATACCTATAAACCTTATGTCTTTTAATAAATCATAATAAGTATCTTTTAAATATTTTGATAAATATTCTCTTGTGTTATCGACTATTAATGTTTCAACACTATAGCTCCCATGTTCTGCTATAATTTTTGAAGCTCCATTATTTATTGCTTGTTCAATATAATCATGACCATCTCTACTTATTCCTCTAATTGCAATAAAAGTATCTCCTTTTACTATTTTTCTGGAATCTATTTTTATATTCACTTTACACCTCATTAAACGTATCTAATAAATCATTTTCAAATAGCGCGTAAGTTTCTTTGCTTTTTAACTCATTTAATAATAAATAAGCCTCTTTTACATTATTAATAACATGTATTTTTTCTTGAGTATATTTGCTTTCCAATAAACCATCCAGTATAGGTTGAGTTTGTTTTTTTCCAACCAATATTACTTCATCACATACTTCTGAAATTTGTTTTCCAAATTCCTTGTTTAATTCATATTCTCTTTGGCCTAGTTCAATCATTCCAGGTGTAACAATTATTTTTTTACCTGGCATCATACTTAAAACTTCTAATGCAGATTTAGCACCAACAGGATTAGAATTATAAGCATCATCTATCATATATATGTCATTCAAAGTTTTTAGTTCCAATCTGTGTTCAATAGGTTTTAACTTTTTAACTGCTTTTTGAAGTTTATCAATTTCAATATTAAATTCTAAACCTAAAGCCACCCCTCCTAAAATATTATATACATTGTGCTTTCCTAACAATATGGTTTCAAATTTATATTTTTTTCCCTTTACATTAACATTGAATTCTAATCCATTATTAGACATCTTGACATTAGATGCATAAATATCAGCATCTTTATTATCTATTCCAATCCATATCTTTTTGCATTTACTATTAATTTTATATTCAACTTGTTTCGGGTCATCTCCGTTTAATACAGCAACCCCATCAGTAGGTAAACTTTCTATTAATTCAAATTTCCCTTTTTGAATATTCTCTTCAGATTTAAATGTCTCTAAATGAGCCAGTCCAATAGTAGTTAATAATCCATATTTTGGATTAACAATATCACAAAGCTCTTTAATTTCTCCAATTTTACTTGCACCCATTTCAACAACGAATATTTCAGTAAATTTATCCAAATCATCATTAATTGTCTTTATTATTCCATTAGGCGTATTAAAGCTTTTTGGTGTTGTAAAAGAAACATATTTTGAATTCAACATATCATTCAAAATATTCTTACTACTTGTTTTCCCATAACTTCCAGTAATGCCTATTATTTTCATATTCGGTCTCTCACTAAGATTCTTCTTCGCTTTAGACAAAAAATAATTATATACTATACGTTCAATTGGTTTGTTAATAATAAACGCTATGTACGTAATTAAATAAGATAAATACGCTAAAAAGAAAAATATACCCGCCATCGATAGATAGGTAAAATAATTAGTTGAATAAAGAACATAAATTATAGCTCCCAATAATAATAACAACGTAAAAATCAATCTTTTTATTCTACTTGTTACCACAAACTTCTTTTTCTTTTGTTCTTTTTTTATCATCTTCAATTCTAAAAAAAACGCTATTGAAAATACTAATATATTTATTTCAAAAAAACGTCTAGTTAAAAAAATTGTTATTATCAATATTGAAAACATCAAAATTTCATAAGTATTAAATATTTTTACCTTATTTTTAAACATCCATTTAGTATATCTGTTGCTCGTGTTGTAAGCATTTTGTTGAAGCATATATAGAGATTTTCTATATTTTAATATAGCATACAAAAAATAAGGTATAAGTGAAACCAAAAATTCATTCATAAAACCTCCTAATTACTATACCAATACGATAATACAACATTTTTGATATTTCTTCAACTTACTTAATAATTAATATATTGCTATTTTCTATTATTTTAGCACAAATAAGCTTTTTAATATTTGCATGTCATTTATTGTTTACACAATTATTGTAAACCTTGTTGAAAAATCCGTAAATGGTATTTACACGAATGATATAATAAAAATAGGAGAATACATGAGAAAAAAAAGAAGGAAAAAAAAATTTAAACGTTTTATTATATTTGTTCTTTTTGTAGGACTAACCTATGTATTCTTTTATATTGACAAAAACGATAATGAATATTCTAATAAAGAAACACTAGAAAAACTTTTAAAATTAGGATATAGTGATAAATCAATAGATAAAATGCTAGATTATGATTTATCAAATATAATAATTGAATCAAATAAGTATTCTGCTACACTAGAATATTCTTTAGAAAACAAACTATTTAACAAAGAATGCTTAGGTAGTTATCTTAATCTTGGAAAAGAAAGTGTTGAAAGCATATACCATTTATGTGATTTGAATTACACCGATAATGAAATAAGTCAAATCATAAATAAAATCGATAAAAATAAAATAAAAAAATTAGAGTCCTATTTAAAAAATCTTGCAATGTATTCAAATTATTCCAACTTTATCCTTGAAAATTATGATAGATATGAAAAATATAAAGAAGCAGATATAAAGAAGAAAATTTCATTCGTAAATGTGGGAATCGATTATAATTTTTACGAAAATGTAAAAAAGTCAATAAATCAAAATAACGATTTAATATTAGTCAACAAATATTATAAATTGGATAGCACTTTTGTAAATGAAATGGAAGAAATAAATACCAAATATATTAAAGGCACATCAATAAAACTTCAAAAAAATGCTAAAGAAGCATTTGAGAGACTCTGCGAAGCGGCTTTAGAAGAAGGTTTTGTTATCAAAGGTACTTCTGGATATAGATCATACAATACTCAAAAGGCGGTATATAGTAGTTATTTGAAAATAGATTCTTTAGCAAATGTAGACACCTACTCAGCTAGAGCTGGACATTCGGAACATCAAACAGGATACGCAATAGATGTAGCTAATGACAGTAAAAACTATGAAGATTTTGGAAAAACAAAAGAATATTATTGGGCAAAAGATAATATTCATAATTTTGGATTCATAATAAGATACACTACAGATAATCAATATATTACTGGCTACAAGAATGAACCTTGGCACTTTAGATATGTTGGTATCGAAGCTGCAAAATACATTTATGAAAACAATATTACTCTTGAAGAATATTTGCTTAATAATAAAGAAAAAATATAAGAGCATTTAATTTAAATGCTCTTATTTTATTACTCCAAATATAATGCCTTCCTTATTTTTCATTTCATTTTCTATTTTATAAGCATCATATAATGAATCAACATTATCTACTTTATATCTATAATATATTTTAAGAAGAATATCTCCTTGATTAACATAATCTCCAATATTTTTCAATAATTCTATACCAACTCCATGATCTATATTTTCTTCTTTATTTTTTCTTCCTGCTCCCAATTCCATTACATATTTACCTAACAATAAAGAATCTATTTGATTAATATAACCACTACTATTAGCTTTCAATTCAATTACATTATTAGAAATATTAATTGCATTTATATCTCCACCTTGGGCTAATACAAATTCATAAAACTTATTTAATGCCTTTCCATTGATTAAATTGTTTATTACTTCTACTCTAGCTTCTTTGAAATCTATTTGCTTTGATAAACTAACCATATATGTTGCCAATACTAAACATAATTCTTTCAGTTCTTTATTGCCTTTATAATTCAATACATTTAATGCTTCTTTTACTTCCAACCCATTACCTATCATATTTCCTAATGGATTATTCATATTAGTTATTAACGCTATTGTTTCTTTGTTGTACTTTTTTCCTATTTCTACCATCAACTTAGCAAGTTCAATAGCTTTTTCTCTACTATGAATTAGTGCACCACTTCCATATTTTACATCCAACACTATTTTGTTTGCACCAGATGCTATTTTTTTACTCATTATTGATGCTGCAATTAAAGGAATAGAATCTGTAGTAGATGTAACATCTCTTAGAGCATACATTTTCTTATCGGCAGGAACAATATCTTCAGTTTGAGAAATTATAGAAATATTTATTTTATTAATTTGCTCTATAAATTCAGAATTGCTCAAGTTAGTCTTAAAACCATCAATAGCTTCTAGTTTATCAATGGTTCCACCAGTATATCCCAATCCTCTTCCACTCATCTTAACAAAAGGAACACCACAGCTAGCAACCAAAGGTCCAATAATTAAAGTGGTTTTGTCACCAATACCTCCTGTAGAATGTTTGTCTACTTTTATACCATTAATACTAGACAAATCTAAAGTTTTTCCACTTTTAACCATAACATCTACAAGACTAAACAGCTCTTGATTATCCAAACCATTTATACATATTGCCATCAAAAAAGCCGACATTTGGTAATCTTTTACATCACCAATCATATATCGTCCAACAATTTCCTTTATTTCTTCATAATTTAATTTTTCTTTATTCTTTTTCTTGTTAATTATTTCTATAATATTCATAATAATCTCCAACTATATTTTAACATAAATTTTTTGTTAAATATAATTATTAATTAGAGTCTTTGCTTTTATCATTTTCTTTAAAAATTATCGTTATTAAAAAACTCTAAAGTATTACTATGCATCGCAAACAATTCATTCTTAAAGTACCATAATCATATTTTTCTTAAAAAAGAGGGTTTATAATATTTAAAATCTACGGCTACCTAGATTTTCTTGGTTCATTAATTCTTCGGTTTTTCTTAAAGTTAATAGAGAATATATTGCAATAGCTGAAGGATTTTGAGTATCCATTGGAATATTAAAGTTAATCCAATTTTCAACTAATTCCTCTTTTGATTCAGGAGCCCAATATACACTTTTTTCCCTTAATTTTTGGGCCATTTCTGGATCATTAATTTTTAATATTTCCATTATTGCATTATATCTTTTTTCAAAGTTATCCATATCATTTCCTCCTATTTAATATTATAGCACAAAAAAAATAGAATAATCAATAAAATATACGTTCTATTTACAGTGTTCTTGTTTACAAAAATTAACAGAAACAAATTGTTTTATCTTGCTCTATCAAAAAGCTTGTGCTAATATAAAAATAGAGGTGAAACTATGAGAAATGATGAAATAACAAATGAAGATATATTAGAAAATATTAGAGGAGGAAGCAGTTCTTCAGAAAGCATTGAAGAACAAAAAGAGTTTTTGAAAAAATTACGAGAGAAAATGTTAGAAGAGAAACATGAACTTAGTGATGATGAACTAGAAAAAGTAAAGGCAGGAAGACCACTTTAATAATAGATTTTTCAAATTTAAAAAGCAGATTACTCTGCTTCTTTTTTACTACTTAGAAACGTTACTTTTTCAGCAACCACTTCTGTAACATGTCTTTTTTTCTCATCTTCAGTTTCATATGTTCTAGTTTGGACTCTTCCTTTAACACCTTCTAATGGTTTTTGGGATGCATACTTGTTTAATTTTTATTTGTAATAAAAAAAAATGATAAATCATCTTATATTATTTTTATTTAATTAAAATATTCCAAATATTACAGCAATAGCATTAATGGTTAAAGTTAGAAATATCATAGTAGTTATAATTGAAAAAACACTAAATGACACTTTTAACAAAACTTCTTTTTTTGATTTTATTCCAGCAATTATATATATAATAGCAAAAACATATAATAAAATATTATCAATCCATAGTAGTGGACCATTTATATATTTAATTAGAAAATCATTTATTGAATTTATATTATTGTAGGAGTCTCCATATATTAAATATGTAAAATTTAACATCACAATAATCAAACTTATAAACGTCAGTATTACCAATCCATTTCTGATTAATTTTTCAGTATCGTATTTTTTGATTTTTTCCAAACTCATTTTGTTCCTACCTTTCTATAATCATTATACAATATTAATTAAAATTCACAAATAGTTTTAGTAAAAAGTAAACATGTAATTGTATATTTGTAAATTACCAGTTGTTATTTGATTTCAAAATTACCTGAAAGGTATTTCTCGCTTTTTTAATTATGACATATCAGATCAATGCTTTATTAACAAAAGAAAAGGCTATTCGCCTTTCTCTTCTTTTTTACTACTTAGAAACGTTACTTTTTCAGCAACCACTTCTGTAACATGTCTTTTTTTCTCATCTTCAGTTTCATATGTTCTAGTTTGGACTCTTCCTTTAACACCTAGTAAATCTCCCTTTTTACAATATTCAACTGTATTTTCTGCAATACCTGTCCAAAGGACGCAATCAATAAAATCGGTTTCATATTCCCCTTTAGAATTCTTATAACTCCTTGGAACCGCTAGAGTAACATTAGTTATTTTTTTTCCACTTTCTGTTTCTCTTAGTTCTGGATCTCTTACCAATCTACCAACAATGACAATTTGATTTAACATATTTCTCTCCTTTCGAAAAGATAGTATTACTTTCTTCTTTATTATTCAAAAAATATAAATATAATAATATTCAAAAATTATATACAAAAAAACAATCAATATTGACTATATTGATTGTTTTTGAATAATCTGATTTGCTATTAACATTATTTTGATAATTATGGTTTTATTAATTTTTTTATCTTTGATTTCTCTTCTTCAATTGTTTTTGATGATTCTAAAATTTTTTCTTTTTTAATAGCGTCCGATTCCATTGCTAACTTTGCTTTATATTTTGCGAGATTACTAATATTTATATTTTCTCCCTTTTTTAATTCATCTTCAATTAGCATTTCTAAAACTTTAACTCTTGAAGCCCTTGGAACAACTCCCTCATTCCAATGTTTGTAGCAAAGAGAAATATATTGCTCATTACCTCCAATTAGTATTTCAGGACCCACCTTTATAATTTCCCAAGTTTCAGGATTATATCTTGCAACATTATTAGCTAGATTCCCACATGAGCAATAACTTTTTAACTGAATATCGTTATTTGAAACCTCTAATAATTTTTTTATTGTTCCCGTTTCTTCCCCAAAAAGATTACCCCTAAAATTCACTTTTAAGCCATATGCATCAACTGCAATGTCAAAATAATCAGCAATTTCTCTAAGCTGTTCGATTTGTAATGAATCTAAGAATTGTACTTCATCTAGCATTACAATGTGTGGTTTAGTTTCTTGCTTTTTTATTAATTCTATCAAGTCGGTCTCTTTATTTATTTCTAATGCTTTGGCACTAATCCCAATCCTCGATTTAATTATAGCTTCTCCATATCTGTCATCTATTGCTGGTTTTAATAAAAGCACAGGAATTCCATTATCGTTTGTGCAATTATAATATGCTATCAAAAGACGAGCTGTCTTTCCGCTTCCCATGCTTCCATAATAGAAATCTAAATTTTTTGAAATCTTTCCCATCCGTTCCCCCTACATTAATTATTATATCAAATTATATTCTCTTGTGACCACAATTTTGACAATAATTGCCAATAACCATATTTCCACAATTAATACAATAATAATTTTTATTATGATCAATAAAAGAATTGTTTGCATTTGATAATTTTTTAATTTTTACAAAGAATAATATGTTCATTATGATTACAAGAATAAAACCTACTATTTGAAGCAACGTCACATTACTTAACATCAAAAAATTGTATATTGCATGCAATAATATTGGGAAAAACAAACTCATAAAAATAAATTTATTTTGTTCACTTTTATTGTTATTAATATGGCTTTGTTTTGCAAGTCCTAAAAAATACCCCATTATTAATCCGCAAGAAGCATGTAATGGTATTGCAGTAACCGCTCTAAGAAGCCCTGTAGTAAGTCCATTTTGAAACACATACATTATATTTTCAAATACCGCAAATCCTAAAGATACGAATGTCGAATAAACAATCGAATCATAGAAAGAATCAAAATGTTTTTCTCTGAAAGATACTTTATAAATAATAATCCACTTGAAAAACTCTTCTACTAGTGCTACTCCAAAGAACATTGAAAAAAACAATTGAAACAAATTATTGTAATCGTCAGGAAATATTGAAAAAAATATTTGCTCTACTATTATTATTGGAATAACAATTAGAATACCTCCAATAAATAATTTTATTAAAAAAGAAATGGGTTCCCTGTCTTTATCGTTTTTATAAATATATCTTGCAATAAAAAAAACAGGCAAAGTTGCAACCGCAAGGAAAATTATTTGACCATATAATCCAAAAATCAATTCCATATATTCTCCTATAGCTTATTATAACAAAAAAAGTTCTAAAATAGAACTTTTATTAATAATATATTATAATCATCTTTTATAATAATTTCTTTTAGATTCTCTAATTAAATATTCAGATTCTTTTTTTATTTCTTCAACTATTCTTTCCTTAGTCCATACTTGTTCTTTTTTTAGTTCTTTTTCTCCATTTCTATATATTCGCTCCAATGGTATATTAAAACTATTAAGTGTCTCGGCAATAAAGTTTGCCATTTCCTTTGTTTGTTCTTTTGGAACACTAAAATCAAACCCCAAATATCCTGGTCCTCCACAGTTTATATCTACAGGATCATTAGCTACACAATCAACACCTAAGCAAGTACAAAGAATATTTTTTTCTTCTTCCATTATTATAGTCTCCTTTCAAAGTTAGTATAATATTATAATTAGAATAAAAAGTCAATTTTATTCTAATTAATGTATGATTTTTTATATGTTCTCTTGTATATAAAAAGGCTAGAATTTTCAACTAGTCTTTAATACTATTTGCTTTACCTGCCGCTCAAATTAGAACCATTTCACTTATAGATTTAATAATTCTTTCTTCTTGTTATCAAATTCTTCTTGATTTATAATATTTAAATCTAATAATTCTTTATATTTCTTTATCTCCTCTATAGGATTGATATTACTCTCTTCATTTTTCTTTAATTTAGAAAATAAATCTACAACACCATCTTTTGTTTTATTAAATCCATCTGTAACTATATCTTTTGTCTTATTAAATCCTTCATTAAATATTTCTTCGAAGTTTTTCTTTTCTTCTTCAGTTGCTTCTCCTGTTTCTTTACTTAATAATTCTATATCATCATTAAATTCCTCTTCGTTATACTCAAATGTAGCTTTGTCTAATGTTTGATTTAATCTTTTTGTCATTGGCATCATTGACGCAAAATTGATTGTACCCGATATTACTCCCCCAATTACTGGAATAGCTTTTGAAACGCCAGAAGCTAGAGTTTTCTTTGTTAAAGTATAACCTACAAATGAACAAGTTTTCTTAATAATTGGATACCAAAAAGTCTTAGTTAATGCTTTTTGTGGTATCTTCTTTAAGGCTGTTTTTGCTACTTGAGTAGATAACACTCTTACACCCGATACAGCCCCAGAAACGCCAAACATAACTCCACAGTATAATATTAATTGATTTTTTACTTTTTCATCATCAACTTGCCCGTTTTTCCATAAATCGTCTGCACCATATAAATATGATAATTCTTGTGCTAGTCTTAATGACATTCCAAAAAATTGTAGAATATCTGCCGGAATAGTCGCAGCCATCGCTAAGCCCCCCGGAATTCCAGCTGCAAAGGATGCTAAGGAAGATTGACTTGTCCTTTTCATATTTAATTTATTTGCCATATTATTTAATTCTACTCTTGAAACACCAGCATTTATTGGCCCATTATTTATAACATTTTCTAATTGATCTATATTGTAAGAAAATACCTCTGCTAGAAATTTATTTCTATCTACCTTCACTCCGGGTATTTGAATTGCATTTGATACAATTCCTTCAAGCATTAACTCTGATGCAATATCTTTGTTATCTTTTATTTTTATATTTTCTACTTTTACATTTTCTTTTTTCTCTTTTACTATTAAATCTTTGTTTTCCACTAAATTATCCTCCTGTTAGATAATGTGTATTTTTCGCGAAATATGAATTCATATATGGATTATATCACAAATATTTATATACTTGATGTAAATAAAAAATCTACACGGTTTTTTATTTCGTGTAGATTTTATTCAAATCGCTTCTTACGCCTCTTTTAATAATTAATTAATCTTTTCTATTGTCTTTGTTTTATTACTGCTTGAGCTGCTGCTAATCTTGCAATTGGAACTCTAAATGGTGAACAAGAAACATATGATAAGCCAACTTTATTACAGAATTCTACAGAACTTGGATCCCCTCCATGTTCTCCACATATTCCTAATTTAATATCTGGTCTTACACTTCTTCCTTTTTCAGCGGACATTTTTACTAGTTCTCCAACTCCATTTTGATCTAATCTAGCAAATGGATCTGATTCTAATATATTCTTTTTATAGTAATCACCTAAGAACTTACCTGCATCATCTCTTGAGAATCCAAATGTCATTTGAGTTAAGTCATTTGTTCCAAATGAGAAGAATTCAGCCTCTTCAGCTATTTTATCTGCTAATAGTGCTGCTCTTGGTATTTCTATCATTGTACCTATTTTATAATGTAAATCCAATCCAGATTCTTTAATAATGCTATCAGCAACTTCTATAACAATGTCTTTAACATACTTTAATTCTTTTACTTCTCCTACTAAAGGAATCATTATTTCAGGAACAATCTTTATTCCTTCTTTTGTAACATTTATTGCAGCTTCTATTACTGCCCTTGTTTGCATTCTTGCTATTTCAGGATAAGTAACAGATAATCTACATCCTCTATGTCCCATCATAGGATTTACTTCATGTAAAGAAGTAATTCTTTCTTTTACTTTAGATACCTCTAATCCAAGCTCTTTTGCTAAATGCATAATTTCTTCTTCAGTATTAGGTAAGAATTCATGTAAAGGTGGATCCAAATAACGAATTGTTACTGGTAATTCTTTCATAACTCTAAACAATTGTTCAAAGTCCCCTCTTTGAATAGGCAATAATTTTTCTAATGCTTTCTCTCTAGCTTCTACTGTTTCAGCTAAAATCATTTGTCTAACTGCAAATATTCTATCAGCTTGGAAAAACATGTGTTCAGTTCTACATAATCCTATACCTTCAGCTCCGAAGTTCAATGCTTGCTCAGCATCTTTTGGAGTATCAGCATTCGTTCTTACCTTCATGGTTCTAATCTCATCTGCCCACGACATAAATGTCTTAAAATCACCGCTTATTTCTGCTTCAATAGTCTTAATTGCTTCTCCATAAACATTTCCTGTAGAGCCATCTAAACTCATTAAATCGCCTTCTTTAAATACTCTACCATCTTTTGTACTTAAAGTTTTATTATGTTCGTCTATAGTTAACTCTCCGCATCCTGATACACAGCATTTTCCCATTCCTCTAGCTACAACCGCAGCATGAGATGTCATTCCACCTCTCAAAGTTAAAATACCTTCAGCAGAGTTCATTCCTTCTATATCTTCAGGAGAAGTTTCTAATCTTACTAATAGTACCTTTTCTCCTCTTTCATTTGCTTCTACTACATCTTCTGCACTAAAGTAAATCTTTCCATTAGCTGCTCCAGGTGAAGCTGCTAATCCTGTTGTAATAGGTTTTGCATTCTTTAATGCTTCTAAATCAAAATTAGGATGTAATAATTGATCCAATTGTTTTGGTTCAACTTTCATCAAAGCTTCTTCTTTTGTAATCATTCCTTCACTAACTAAGTCTACTGCAACTTTTAATGCAGCTGCTGCAGTTCTTTTTCCATTTCTTGTTTGAAGCATAAACAACTTACCATTTTCAATAGTAAATTCCATATCTTGCATATCTTTATAATGTCTTTCCAATAAGTCTGCAATCTTAACGAATTCTTTGTATACTTCAGGCATATCGATCTCTAGTTTAGAAATTGGTTCTGGAGTTCTAATACCCGCAACAACATCTTCACCTTGAGCATTAATTAAATATTCTCCATATAGTTTCTTTTCACCAGTTGAAGGATTTCTAGTAAATGCAACACCAGTTCCACAATTATTTCCTCTATTACCATAAACCATTTCTTGAACATTTACTGCTGTTCCCCAATCGCTAGGTATATCATTTAATCTTCTATATACTATTGCTCTTTCATTCATCCAAGATCTAAATACAGCTTTTACAGCTTCAATTAATTGAACTTTAGGATCTTGTGGAAACTCTTCTCCTGACAATTCCAAATAATTAGCTTTAAATTTTTCTGTTACTTCTTTCATATCATCAGCAGTTAATTCTAAATCATTGCTAACACCTTTTTCTTCTTTAATCTTATCGAAATATCTTTCAAAAGATGCTTTAGAATATCCCTTAACTACATCAGAAAACATTTGTATAAATCGTCTATAAGAGTCATATGCAAATCTAGGATTATTAGTAGCATCAGCAAATCCCTTAGCAACCTCATCATTCAATCCTAAGTTAAGAACAGTATCCATCATTCCTGGCATACTTGCTCTAGATCCACTTCTAACTGATACTAATAAAGGATTATTTAAATCTCCCATCTTCTTACCAGTTTTATTTTCTAACTCATCTAATTTTGAAAATATTTCATTAATCATTTCTTCAGTTATAGATTCATTATTATTATAATATTCAGTACAAGCCTCTGTACTAATTGTGAATCCTCTAGGAACAGGAAGTCCAATATTAGTCATTTCTGCTAAATTAGCACCCTTACCTCCTAATAGATTTTTCATTTCTTTTTTGCCTTCTTCAAAAGCATATACGTATTTATTCATCTTACCTCCTTAAACACAACAATAATTATATCAAAAATAATAAGAGTAAACAACATATGTTTACTCTTATTTACTATTGTTTAATCCATGTCCCACTTTGAGAGGTTGCTGTATATGTTCCCGCTTCTTTTAAAGGATTATAAGTATTATAAAATGAAGATGAAACAGTATTTGTTTGAATACTAACACCATTTCCTATTGTTACACTTGTTAATTGATTAAATGCAAAAGCAGAAGATCCTATACTTGTTACACTTTCTGGAATTGTTATACTTGTTAGTTGATTATCATAAAAAACAGTATTTCCTATACTTATTACACTATTTGGGATTGTTACACTTGTTAGTTCATTTTCCCTAAAAGCAGCAGATCCTATACTTGTCACACTATCTGGGATTGTTACACTTGTTAGATCATTAGAATAAAAAGCTGATTGTCCTATACTTGTTACACTATTTGGGATAATAACGTTATCTCTTCTTTCTCCTCCATAACTTACTACTATTGATGTGTTTTCATTTCCTTCTGGAGTTCTTGCATAAATGAATGCTTGATTGTCGGGAAACTGATTATCATTAAAAGCCGCTCTATCTATATTTGTTACACTTGTTGGGATTATTACACTTGTTAGTTGATTATCAGCAAAAGCTTCGTATTCAATATTCGTTACACTATTTGGGATTGTTACACTTGTTAGTTCATTTTTAGAAAAAGCATGACCTCCTATACGTGTTACACTTTCCGGGATTGTTATACTTGTTAGTTGGTTATTTTCAAAAAGTCCTCCACTTATAATTGATAAACTTTCTGGGATTGTTACATTTGTTAGTTGATTATCAGCAAAAGCATAAGCTCCTATACTTGTTAGATTATCTGGTATTGTTACACTTGTTAGTTGATTTTTATAAAAAGCATAATTTCCTATACTTGTTACACTATTTGGGATTGTTAAACTTGTAATAAGATTATTAAAAAAAGCATCAAGTTCAATTGTTTTAATATTACTAGGCAAATCAACATTTAAAATGTTCATATTTGCAAAAGCAAGTACACCAATGATTTCAACACTTGAAGGAATATTTGGTAAAACGCTAGCTGTTCCAAAAACGATTTTCTTCATATCTTTTGTATAAATTCCACCATCTAAAGCAACAAAGTGATTATTTAAATCCGAAATTGTAATAGATAAATTGTTTGTATTTGAAAAAGCATTTTTGTTTCCACTAAAAAACGTTCCAGTTGAATATTGAAACTCATTTAATCCAGAACCAATATTAATTGATTTCAATGGATTGCTTCCAAAAGAACCATAAGAAATTCTTTCGATATTATCTGGTATAGTTATATTTGTTAATTGGTTATTTGCAAAAACCAATTCTCTAATTGTATTCATACTACTTGGAATTGATATACTTTCAAGTAGATTGTTTGCAAAAGCAGTATTTCTTATATCTGTTACACCTTCTGGAATTGTTACATTTGTTAGTTGATTATATTCAAAAGCACCTTCTCCTATACTTGTTACACTATTTCCTATTGTTGCACTTGTTAGTGAATTCCATTCAAAAGCATAAGATCCTATACTTGTTACATTATTTGAAATTAAAACACTTTTTAAACCCTTGCTTCGAAAAGCACCATAACCAATTGTACTAACAGGTAATCCTCCCAACGTATCTGGAATTATTACGTTATCAGAACAATTATGATCATAATCTGTTATTGTTACTTCTGTAGCAGTGCTCGTATATGTAAAACAAGTATTGGGAACTACTTCTGGTATATTTAATATGCATAAGTCCAGATTATCGCTTACGAAAACATTGTCATCAATAAAATCTTTTACTGCACAATATTTATCGTTCTTTATTATTAGCGCTATACTTCCATCTCTTTTTGTTATAATTGTTCCATTATCAGGAAGTTCTCCAGTCATTGGTATTGAATCTCCTACAAACGCTCCATCTAATATGGCATAAGTATTACCTTCTACTGTTTCTCCCATATCATAAATTAATCTATCTTTTGCCCCTTTTATTAAGTTCTCTCCAGTTATTCTAAACGCTTCTTTATTGGATGCTTCTATTACATTTAATACTCTTGGTATTGCTATTGCTAATATTACCGCAAGTACTACTATTACCGCTAACAATTCTATTAAAGTAAATCCTTTATTATTAATTACTTTTTTCATATTTACTCCTCTATTATATTATTAGTATAACATCTTTAAAATACTATTTTAATCGTTTTATTATAAAGATATACATTAATATACAAACAAAAAAATACACTAATATGTATTTTTATTATTCAGCGGTAGCAGATAACCCTTGATAATTACCAAATTATTTTTTTGCTCTAGGATGTGTCTCTAAATATACCTTTCTCAATTTCTCATTAGAAACATGAGTATATATTTGAGTTGTATCTATAGAAGAATGCCCCAATAATTCCTTTACTGTTAAGATATCACAGCCTTCATTTAACAGATGAGTAGCAAAAGTATGTCTTAATACATGAGGAGTAATATCTTTTTGTATTGAAGCTTTTTTTAATATACTAGATAATACTTTTTGAACACTTGCTACATTAATTTTAGATCCAGAATTAGACAACAATAAATAATTTGTTTTCTTCTCTTTTAAAAGATTATTTCTACTTTTTTCTAAATATTTCCCCAATATATCTTCACAATATTCCCCGTATAATACGATTCTTTCTTTGTCCCCTTTTCCTATTATTTTAATCTTTTTATTTGTTCGGTCTATGTCTTGAATTTTTATATTGCATAGTTCCGACACTCTAACACCTGTTGCATAAAGTAATTCTAATATAAGCCTGTCTCTTACACCAATATCAGTATTCAAATCAGGAGTATTTAATATTAAATCAAGATCTTCATAATTAACAAATCTAGGCAATCTTTTTTCTTTTTTTGGAAGAGATATGAAAATAAAATAGTTCTTATCTATCAATTCATTATTATATAAATATTTATAAAAACTTCTTATTGCACTAATTTTTCTACTTACACTTGATTTAGAATATTTATTATCATATAAAAAAGCCAAAAAAGGATTAATATCCTCATATTTAATATTCAATAAATTGATATTATTATTTGTTAAATATTCAAAAAACTCGTATAGATCAATCTTATAATTAATTATTGTATTTTCACTATAATTTCTTACTTTCAACATATAATTTATAAAATCATTTATAAGATTCATATTCTATCTTTCTTTTTCTTTATTGTATTCTTTTGTTGACCATTTTTGTAACCACAACAAGTCTCCCCTTTCAGTATTCTTCGGTTCATAGTTGTCTCTTTCCGATTTTGGTAATAAAAAGAAATCTCTAAAAGAAATTTTTAATTTCAAACTTCTTTCATCTTTCAATTCTGGTATACTTTTTGCTTTTTTTATTGGGAATTCACTTTCAATTATATGGTATATTTTTATTCTTTCCTTAAACCCACTTCCAAATATTTTTTTGTACAATCTATCTATATCGAAAGTAAGTTTATCTTGTGTAACATTAGCATTTAGATCCTGCATTATATCCAGTATATTTTTAAATAAAACCATACTAGATTTTTCTTTTTCATTTCCATCTTTATCAAAAGCTAATTCAGTACTACTATCATAAAAATCTAATAATCTAAGTCTGAACCTCGAATTAAACTGCATAAGCTTATGAAATCGCCCTCTTAAATAACTATCTTTTATTTTTTCTTTATCTTCTTTATATAAAAGGGGTAGATAAGAACTTTCAACACCATTTGAATTAAATTTTCCAAATTCAGAACTCTTTGCAATTTCTTCGTTAATCTTTTTATTTGGATAATATACAATCTTTACATTATAGGTAGAAGTATGATCAAATTTTTCTGGGAAACTATCTTTTAATTTATACACCATTGTATCAATTAATTCTTTTTTGTCTACATAACTCATACTATGTTCATATATTTCTTGTAAAGAGTAATAAGCATACTCTAAACATGGTTTACCATCTTTATATATTCTTACCCCATATCTTTTTTGTTCAGACATAAATCCTCCTAATTATCTTCTTCTAGTTTTACTAAAACTTCTCTAGGTTTAGAACCGCTTTGTGGTGGTCCTACTATTCCTCTTTCTTCTAATAAATCAATTATTCTAGCCGCTCTATTATATCCAAGTTTAA
>CAYRXC010000012.1:0-22660 GCA_964428195.1 uncultured Muribaculaceae bacterium
TTTTATGGACAACATGTTTAATAGTGTCGATTTTGGCCCTTTGGAAAGATTTTTAGGGGATGAAGATATAACAGACGTTTCTTACACCAATAATGGTCAGTTATGGTTAAAATCATTATCTAAGGGTGTATATAGAGCTGAGGTACAAGATGTTACTAATGCTGTTGTAGAAAAATTAGCATTTCAATGCTCGAATACGATGGGAAAGACATTTAATATGGCCCATCCCTTTTTGGATGCTGAAAGTGCAGAACTTCGTTTAAACTTTGTTCATGATTCTATAGCAACAAATGGAATTGCAATGTTGTTGCGTAAGACTCCTGCAAAGATAAGATTAAACAAGGACAAGATATTAGAAGAAAAATATATAACGCAAGAAATACATGACTTTTTACTTACTTGTGTTGGTGGACATTGTAATATTATAATAAGTGGAGAAACTGGTTCTGGAAAGACTGAATTTTTGAAGTATTTGGCTTCTCATACTAGAGATGATGAAAAAATAATTACTATTGAAGATACTTTAGAACTTCACTTGGATAAAATATTTCCTAATAGAGATATAGTAGCAATGAAAACAAATAATATAGCATCTTATAGTGAAGTATTAGTAACTTGTATGAGACAAAACCCAAGATGGATATTGTTATCAGAAGTTAGAAGTGCTGAAGCAGTAATGGCAGTTAGAAACTCGATTTCTTCTGGACATAATATAATATCAACAATTCACTCAGATAAAGCAGAAAGTATTCCTTCTCGTATGTATAGTTTGCTTGAAACCAATCTGGATATCGATCAATTCTTAAAGTCGATTCACAGATATGTTCAAATTGGGGTTCATATTAGAGGTTATCAAGATAAGGAAACTAAAAGATTTGTTCGTGAAGTATGCGAAGTAACTGAATTTTATGTAGATGAGAATAATATTGCCAACCATAATACTATATATAGAAAAGCTAAAGAAGGACAAACATTTATTAATAATCCATCAAAGTATTTATTAGGATATTTAGCAACACAAGGGGTATATATAGAAAGTGACATTTTTAGTAAACCAAAGAAAGAAGAATTAGAAGTATTAATGTAGAAAGAAGGTGAATATATGTGGGTTCTTATTGTATTACTTGTGCTAGCGCTTTTTATATTGTTTTACAGACAAAGTACAGGAGAAAATTCATATAAGTTTATTGTTCAAAAGACTAAGGACATGTATGAAAAGATAAGCCCTTATTCTTATAAGAAGATTACTGAAAAGGTTAAAGCATTAGGATTGGAGTATAGTACTAGAGAGTATGTATCTCAAATGATAATGTTTGGTGGAGGAGCAGCTTTAATATCATACTTATATTTTTATAGTATTGTTATTTCAGCTATTTATGTTGTCCTTGCAGTATTTGTTGTACCATATTTGGCTTTTATAAGATATAAGAGGATTTATAGTGAATACTTGTTTGAACAAATACAAGTATATACAACTAATACTATAATGGAATTTGCAACAACTCAATCTTTTGTAAAGGCTTTAGAAGGAGTGTATTCTTCAGGAATTCTTGAAGATCCTGTTTTATCTGATGTAAAACATATGATTGATTTATCCTATGAAAATGGTTCTATAGATGATTCTATAGCATATATGAATTCAAAATATGATTTTCATATGGTAAGAAATATGCATCAATTATTTTTACAAATTACTAAAGAAGGTTCTCTAGATAGCTCCGATACATTAGATTCTATGTTAATAGACATAGATAGTTTAGTTGAAGCCGTATATAGAGATAGAATAGATAGAAAATCATTTCAAAAATCATTTATTAAATTAGGGGTTGCTCTATACTTTATGGTTATGTTAGTTCAATATTTGTTAGGAGTAGATGCTTATATAGATATGCTTGATGATATAAGAATTAGTTTGGTTTTGCATGCTATTGTATTAACTAATAGTTATTTCTTAATAAGTGGAGAAAAATATTATAATGAGAATGTGGGGGCTGAATAATGGAGTTTATTTTTATTGCTGGAATAATATTTTTAATATTTTATAGTCATAAATTAATTGATACTAAAAAGTTTTTAGAAGATAATCAAGAATACTTCCGTGGAATGATGGAAGATGATTATGAGTTCTTCTTAAAATCTAAGTATGGTGAAGACGTAGATGTAGAATCGTTTTATAATTTAAGAATTAGAAATGGATTGTTAAGCATAGTAGTACTTATATTTGTTTTTATTGGCAATATGAGTTTTATCAATCTAATTACTGCTTTTGTTATAGGATATCTTGTATTTAAACAAGGCTATTCTAGTGTAAAGGGTTACTATAGGAGACATTTGCACGATATAGATATGCAGCTTCCATTCTTTTTAAAAAGTTTGGAAATACTATCTCAACATTATACTATACCGGTTGCAATTTCTAGATCAGTAGACAGTGCTCCAGACATATTTAAAGCGGGATTGAGGGAGTTAATTGCAAAGATTAATGCAGGAAATTCTACGGTAGAACCTTATATGGATTTTGCAAAAAAATATCCAGTATCTGATTCGGTAAGAATGATGAGATTATTATATAGATTAAGTTTAGGAGCACAAGATGATAAACACGAACAATTAATAATGTTTTCAAAAAGTGTTTCCTCTTTACAAAATAAAGCAAGAAGTACTAGATACAAAGAAAGATTGGATAAAATGGAAAACAAAAGTATGATTATGCTTACTGTAGTTGGAATGGGCGTAATGATGGTGTTATTAATATCTATGATGACAAACTTTACTTTCTAATGTAAAAGATTGTAAGCATACTTGAATTAAAATGAAATGTGTAATAGAATAAAATTATACTAATATATGGAAAGGAGTGAGGTAAATGAAGGCAGCAACAGGAGAAACAACATTAACAATAATAACAATTGCAGCTATTGGGGCAGTTATAGCATTTTTTATTTGGTTCTTTAACGGTCAAGTTAAAGGGGATTTAACTGATGACTGGGACGCAACAAACGCACACACTGATTCTAATCCATAGAAGGAAGGGATAGCATATGAAAGAGGCCATTGGCAGTACGCTTTTATTTAAGATGATTTTTGTTTTTATCGTAGTTTATATGGGCTTATTGGCTATAGGTATTAATTATGCTATCACTTTCAGACATAAAAATCAGATTGTTTCTTTATTAGAACAGTATGAAGGATATGAAGCTGCAAAAAATCATATTGATGAATATATAAAAGCTACAAAATATTATGGTGGAAAATATAGAGATACAGGAAGAGAAAAAACAACTCTTACTATGGGTTCTCAAACTCCTTGTCTAAATGACACCAATTTGGGCTATTGTATCAGTAAAATTGATACGGGTAGAGGTTCTTATTATAAGGTAACAACAATTATGAAATTTGATTTCCCTGTAATTGGAGATATTTTTCAATCGAAAGTAACCGGGGAAACAAGTGTTATATATGATTTAAGAAAAATATAGGGGCATTAATATGAACGTTGTTGTAGCAAATTATTTTGATCAAAAGTTAAATACTTTGAAAGCAGAAGTAATAAAAAAAATTAATGGAGAATATCAAGCTGAAGAGCTGGTAAATATGTTTTCCAATTTTTTTTATAACAAAATGATTCTTGATATAACTGCTATTAAGAATTATACGGATTTAAGTAATCTAAAAAAGTTATCAGCCAATATCGATATTAGCAAGGTTATTTTGTTGCTTGATGATGATCCTCAAGCTTCTTCTGCAGAGTTCCTATCTAAATTAATATCTATTGGTATTTATAATTTTAGTAAGACCATTGAGGGAGTAGAATACCTTATTAATCATACTAATACGTATAAAGATGTCGCTCATATTCATCAAATCGAAGATTTGTCTAAAAAAGTGGCAACAAGAGTAATAGAAAAAAGAGTAAAGATATTGGGTATAAAAAATCTTACCACTCATGCTGGAGCAACTTCTTTGGTTTATATGTTGAAAAAACAATTGGAATTAAATTATAAAGTAGCAGCAATAGAAGTAGATAGAACTGATTTCATCTATTATGGAGAAAAAGATATGTATTCTACTACTAACTCTGATTTGTTTGATGAATTAGCAAGGATAAGTAATATGTATGATGTTATTCTTATCGATTTAAATGTTAGTGGTGATGAATCTTTGTGTAATGATATTCTATATTTATTGGAACCATCAATATTAAAACTTAATAAGTTGATGAAAAAAAATGCAGATATCTTTACAGAACTTGGAGGCAAGAAAATTATATTAAATAAGAGTTTGTTGGATACTAAAGATGTAGCAGAATTCGAGTATGAAGCAAAAGCAAAGATATTCTATAGTATTCCACCTTTAAATGATAGAATGTTTAGTAGAAATTTGGATAGTTTATTAGCTAGATTAGGTTTTAATAAACAATTTAATAAAGATGAAAAAATGGTTGGAGTATTTAAATCATAGTAATTGACAAACATTATTAAATAAAGTATTATATATATGTAATATGAAAGGAGAGTTATATGACAAGTGTATGTTCTAATGATGATTTTGCAACAATAATTGGATATGTTAAATTAGTTTATAATATTCTATTAATTGCAGTTCCTATAGTATTGTTATTAATGGGAACTATTGATTTACTAAAAGCTGTATCTTCTGGAGATGAGAAAGCAGTTAAGGCTGCAACATCAATGTTGGGTAAAAGAGCAGCAGCAGCAGCTGGAGTATTCCTATTTATTATGGTAGTTAGACTACTTACTGGTGTTTTAGGAAACCAAGATTGGAAAGAATGCTGGAAGGCAGGAAAAAATATTCCTATCGAAGGTAACACTGGCGGTGGAGATCCATTACCTCCAGGACAAGAACCAGACGTATAAAAAACAATTATTTAATTGTTTTTTTTTTGTTCCTATATTATAATTAGGATATATATTAATATAGTAGGAGAAAAGTATGGATCTTATTAAAATTTTTTCTGGAAGATTATGGATTGTTACCGATTTATTAAGATATCTTTTTTTGTGGTTAGATGGAATAATATATGGATCTATTTCTCCTTTGTTTCAATCTACAATGAAATTAACGAGCATAAGACAATTTCTTGCAAATGATACCTTTAACATAGTCGATTTTGTTGCAGACAGAGTTTATGTTTTTTTAGCGTTATTTATGTTTTTTAAATTGGCATTTTCAGTTATAACTATGATTGCAAACCCTGATGCTATTTCAGATAAACAAAAAGGGTTAAGTAAAATATTTACAAATTCAATAATTACTATAATATTGGTTGTTGGAATGCCTATTATATTTCAAATAGCGTATAGTGCACAAGATATTATTATTAATAGGGGCGTATTGAGCAACATATTTATGGGACCAAATGAAGGTGAAAATGCAGTAACGATGGATTCTGGTCAAAAAATAGCTAAGTCAGTTTTTAAAATATTTATTGGAAAAAATCCCAACGTAAAAAGTATTCACAAAGACGTTGAAAGTGTTATTAATGAATATAATGAAGAAAAAAATGGAGTTGGAGTAGATTTGTTTTTTCAAAAAAATGTAATTACAAATCACGAAGGGGATTCATATAGACTGTATTATATAATGCTTGTTTCTACTGTTGTTGGAGTAATGTTAATGATTTCATTCGTTAAGATGGCCGTTGAAGTTGCCCTTAGGTCTATAAAATTGTTACTTATGGAAGTAATTTCTCCAATTGCAATTATTTCTTTTGTAGATCCTCAATCATCTAGTAAGGGAGTTTTTTCAAAGTGGGTTGCAATTACTATGAAGACCTATTTGGCTTTGTTTATAAGATTAAGTATATTGTTTTTTTCTACTGCGCTACTATCATCAATAGATTTTGAAAGTTTTGGAAGGTTAGAAAATAACCAACTTGGAATATTTGAAATGATATTTGTAATATTAGCGTTCGTTGCTTTTATGCAAACAGCTCCAAAATTACTTGAAGATTTATTTGGATACAAGCCAGATGAGGATTCAAAAGCAGTTAAAGGAATCGTTGGAGGTGCTTTGGGATTCGGTGCAGGAGCAACAGCCGGATTGATTTCTGGAGCAAGAGCAGGAGCTGCTTCAGAAAATGGTGTTTTAAGAAAAGCCTGGGGAGGTTTTAAGGGTGCTGCAGGAGGTACAATTAAAGGTGGAAAAACCGGATTCAAGACAGGAACCAAATCAGCTAAAGACGGAAGTGCAGGAATTATGAGTACGTATGGTTCTGGAAAAGCCGCTTTAGATGAACTTCATAAATCAGATAAATATAAAGCACTGGAACATGCTAAAGGTTTAAGAACTTCAAGAGAGGAACAAAAAGAATATGAAAAAGCTAAACCAAAATGGGCAGATTTAAATAATGATGCTTTAGAAGAACAAAACTTTTCTAATGCAAATAAGGGTAATGCAGCATTAATGAATGCATATAATTCTATACAGGGACCTAATGCTAAAAAACTTAAAGAGGAATTTAGAAAGAAAGAAGCACAAAAGGTTGCAAACAACGCAACATATTCTTCTCAATATGCAAAAGCTAAGAACGATCTTTTGGACAAAGGATTCGAAAAAAAGCTTGCAGCTGCTAAAGTTGGAGCAATGGAAATAAATGCTCAAAAAGCTTCAAGACTTGTCGATAAACAATCTTCTTCAAGACAATTGCAAAATCAAATATCAGCTCAAGATGCCTTAATTAATGACACTAGCGGAAAAATAACCGCTGAAGAAAAGCAAAAAGCAAGCATTCAAAAATCTTATTATGAGAGTGACTTGGCTAATGTAAATGCTGAAATTAGCGGTCTATCGAATGAATTAACTGCATCAGGGCTTTCTCTTGCGGATGTTCAAAGCGGAAATGCATTTAATGCTGCTTCAAATCTTGTTGTAGAATTGAGAGCCGAATATGATACTATTTCTACAAAAAATGATAAGATGACTGCAGATTTTAAAACAATACAAGAAGAGCCAAGATATTCTCGAGATGTTAAGAAAGATAAAGAAATTTCAAGAGGAAAAATAAACCAATAAAAAGGGAGGTCAAGTGAAAGATATATATTTAATACCTGCTAACACAAAAAAAGGACAATTGATATTTAACATTTTTACACCAATAGATTTAGCAATATTTGGGACCGGGTTAGGAATTTCGTTTATATTTTTGCTTACTATAGGAACTGATACAGTATCGAGGACTATAATAATATTATTTCCAGCCTTGTTTACAGCATTACTTGTAATGCCGGTTCCAAATTATCATAATGTAATATCATTCCTAATATCAATGTATCACTTTTTTACTAAGCAAAGAAAATATTTATGGAGAGGATGGGGATTTTATGAATTCACAAAAGACAGTTCAAAATAGAAGTACAGAGTATTTTGTTCCAATTAAAGCGATTGCAAATGGAAGTATTATTTTGGACAATGATGAAAAAGTAAGTGGAATAAAGATTAGTCCTAAAAACATATTCATATTGGATGAAGATTCACAAATGAGAATAATAAACAATTTAAAGACTTTCTATAATAGTATTGATTATGAATTTTGGATTGTTATAGCGGATAGACCCGTTGATATTACTTTGTATTTGAGTAATTTACAATTATTATTTAATGATGTCCCTTCTCCACAAGTTAGAAAGTTAATAGTTGAAGATATGCAAAAGGGAGATTATTTCATAAACAATGATGTTGTTGATACTGAATATTATTTATTGTTTAAAGAAAAGAATCCTGAATTGATTCAAAAGAAGATTAGATCGTTAATAAATAATCTAGCTAACTGTGAAATCAATTCTGCGCAAACTACAAATGAGGATTTGAGAGTAATACTTGATAATTTCTTAAATGGAGGAACAAAAAGTGAGTTTAGGACGGTGATGAATATATGAATATAAGATCAGAATTAGCGCCAAAAGATTTGGAATTTAAACCAAGCGAATTTGTAATAAGTGATAAGTATGCTACTATTTTAACTGTAATATCTTATCCAAAGGTTATTCAACATGGTTATCTATCTTCAATCTCTAGTATGCCTGGAGTAAAAATAGTAATTAAGCATATACCTGTTCCATTTTCAAGCTTATCAAAGATGTTAAATAAGCAAATTGCAGATTTGAAACAAAAATATATAGAAGAAAAAGATCAAACAATCAAAGAAAGATTTAGACAAGATTTAGAATCCTTAGAATATTTTACAAGTCAAATTGCAGCTTCTCAATCTAAAATATTTGACTTTCAAATGCATTTAATGATTACTGCTGATTCTCAAGAAGAGTTGGATTCAAGAAAAGTAAATACTAAAAACTATTTAGAAGCAATGGAAATGAGAGCAATATCTTTGAGATTTGATCAAGAAAAAGTTTTCAAATCTATGATTCCTATTTTCCCAAAACAAGATGTTGAAAGAAGAATTGGAACGCCAATTGCCAGTCCAAGTATTGCGGCAATGTATCCTTTTATTTTTGATAGTGTAAAAGACGAAGGATTATCTACTTTGCTTGGTGTTGATTTTTCCGGAGGAGTAATTCTATTTAATCAATTTTTATATCAAATAAAAAAAGAAAACAATAGAAATAATGCGAATTTAATTATATTAGGAACATCTGGTAGTGGAAAAAGTACCACTGCCAAGTTAATGCTTAGAAGTCATATTAGAAATGATTATCAAATTGTAGCAATCGATCCTGAAGGTGAAATCTCTGAAATGACAAAGATGTATGGTGGAAATTTTGTAGATTTAGGAAAAGGTGGAGAATTCGGAATGGTTAATCCTCTTGAAATAATTCTAGATGCAGATGAAGAGGAATTGAATGAAGGATTAGGATATACTGTATTAACTAAGTCTTTACAATTTTTAAAAGCCTTTATGAAATATTATGATCCTAGTATTACTGAAGATGTATTAACTTTATTTATAGAAGTTGTTCAAGATACTTATAAAAGATTTGGTATAGATTTTGATACCGATTTTACGTCACTTACATCAGATATGTATCCAATATTTTCTGATGTATATGCAACCATAAAAGGTAGATTGTCTCAATACATAGATAAGACTCATGAAAGAGACATAATGGAAAAACTTGAAATAAAGATAAGGCCTATTACTAGAGAATTAAAATACTATTTTGATGGTCATACAACTATAACGGGAAATACTCATTTCATAGTATTTAATATTAGAGAATTGATGAATGCTGAAACAAACATAAAAAATGCATTGTTTTTCAACATATTAAAGTATGCATGGGGATTATGCTTAGATAAATCAGTAAATACAGTTTTATCCGTAGATGAAGCACACGTATTGCTTGCTGCAAACAATGAATTAGGTGCAGAATTTTTGGCACAAGTTCAAAGACGTGCTAGAAAATATAATACGGGAACTATTATTATTACTCAACAACCTAGTGATTTTACTGGACAAGAAGTTATTACTCAAGGAAAAGCAATATTTGATAATGCTTCTTACTATATTGTAATGGGATTAAAGAAACAAGCTGTAGAAGATCTTTCTTTATTGATTGATTTAAACGATAACGAAAGAGATAGTATAAAAAGATATAGTCAAGGTGAAGCATTATTTGTATGTGGAAACAGGAGAATGAGGATATCAGTAGAGGTAACTCCACAAGAATTAGAGTCATTTGGTAGTGGTGGAGGATATTAACAACCTTCAATTGGATGGTGAATAAGTAATGGAAAATAAAAACAATAAGGGGAAAGATTTTAACAGATATAGATCTCCAATGATGCCTAGTGAAAGAAAAAACGGGCAAAATGAGCCTGTTAATCCAAACTTTAATAAAAAAAAATTTGAATCGGTAAATCCGAATTTTAATGGTAAAAATAATGACTCAGTAAATTCCAATTTTTCCAATAAAGACTATGATTCGATAAATCCAAATCTTTCCGAATCAAATGCTGATAAGCCAAAAGCAGAAAAAGGGAATTCGTTGCGAGGCAAATTAGATAATATGCTTGCGGCTACAAAAAATCCTGTTGAGGCATTAAAAGCTAAAGGAAAAAGAAAAATTTATTTTATAGTGGGTGGAGCTGCAGTTGCATTGCTATCAATAGTTTTAGTATTGGGGGCATTATTAAAAGTTGTTGAACCAATTGCTGAAATTGTAGGAGCAGTCGTTCAATTTACTAATAATGTTGTTAATGCAACACAAAACTTTTTCGAAAGTGCAAAAAATTTATTTAAATACGGACAATTTGCTAAGAATGAGCAAGTCTTGTTTAATAAGATTACTGAAGCCAATAAATTGTTTTCTACTCAGTTTAGTAAGCGGATAAACATACCTCTGGTCTCCGCGGCCCTGTATTATGACGGGAATCAAGAAGAATGGCATGAAAAGACTTTTATAGTTGTTGAAGATGGAAAAGAAGTAGAAGTAAATAAGTTATCTAATGAAAAGTTAGATGAAAGAGTAGAGTTTATGGACGCTATTTTCGACATGCTTATTTCTATTAAAGAAGTAAAATATAGGTGTGGTTTTACTCGGACTAGTGATGGAACTATGAGTCCAGTTACTACTTTTATTTCAAGTACATATGTAGAAAGCATAGATCCAACTAGAAAAGAAAAAGCATGTCCTACTATTTATACGGAAGATATTCCAGATGAAGACAAGTATATTTATTATTATTCTTATGCTTATGATGAAAAAGGATTTGAATTTAGATTAATTAATACATATATGGAATTTGAATACAATAGTAATGGATCTCCAAAATCTATGATTTTAAATCCAGTTACCGGATACTTAAAAGGCGAATATAAAATATTAAGAAATATGAATACGATAAACAAAAAGATTGAAAAATATCCTTTGTTTAGAGAAAAAATGGAAAACAATGAAGTAACATTAATCGATTTGTTATATACAGAAACATTAGAAGAAGTAGTCGAAGTTAGCACAATTGTTCAAGATATTATGCTTTCGTATGAAGTATGGAAATTTATTTATGGAATAGAAGATGATTATGATGAAAGATGCTATTTTCCAGGTAATATTCCTAAAGAAATGCTGACAGAAATTAGGGCTCCATTTAATGGATATTATTATATTACATCGAGATACGGGAACAGACCAAATCCAGTTGGAGATTCAGATAAGAAATATGAGTACCATAATGGTATAGATATTGTTGCTAAAGAAGACACTACAATATATGCGGTTTATGATGGCGTTGTTTCTGAATCTAGTTTTGATACCGGTGGAGGAAACTATGTTACCATTCAACATACTATTGGAGCCACAACTTTTTATAGTCAATATATGCATATGGAATCTCCAAGTAGTCTTGCTGTTGGAAATTCTGTTGCTAAAGGAACAGCAATAGGAGTTATGGGGTCGACTGGTAGGTCTACCGGTGCCCATCTTCACTTTGGGTTCTATACATTAAAAGATGGAAAAAAATCATATATGAATCCAGAAAATTTATTTTCAGATGCCGAAAATTACCAATTTAATTGTGTATCAAGCAAAACTGAACCAAACGAGTATTGTACTTTAAATGGTGGTGCTGCTGTTTATTCATTTAAATCAAAATATGGATTTGATTTAATCAGAGCTATTATTTCAGCAGAAACTAGTGGAAATAGTGATTATGCAGTTATGAAACTTCATTATGATTTGGATACTTTTAAAGAAATATATGAAAGAAATAAATCCAAATATAGTGAAATAGATGGAAAGATTGACTTTGAAGGATACACCGTAAAAACAGAAGGATCAAGTTATAATTTTAAAGATCCACAAGATGTTGTGGGTAGGAGAGCTGTGCTCGAATATATAGGCCAAATGGATAAAAAAGTATATGATTCTATTTCTATAGGATTAAACATGGTTCCAACGAATGCTTTTTCTCTATTTGAATACAAAAGTCCAAAAGAAATGTATGAAACATTATATTCAAACAATTTCGAATTGATTCAGGCAATGGTCGAATATACAATAAATAATAACCCATTTATTGAAGAAATATTAAGTACTGTAGAGAGTTATGAAGGACCATTGTATACAGTTAAAAGTGGAGAAAGTCTTCAAAGTATTGCGCAATCATTTGGTATATCTCCTTATGACTTATTGAGAGCGGGAGAAAGCCAAAGCAGTGTTGTACCAGGAAATAGAATAAAACTTTCTGATTCAGCAGTAGTAAATATGTTCATTAAGGCATTTTATTCTCATATACCAGCAGAAAACGAAAATAATAAGTATTTGAATGAATTTAATTACGCTAATAAAGTATTGGAAGCTTATTTAAATATGAAAGATGATCCCGATTCAAATATAGAAAACTATATGAATGATTGTTTGATAATACCTGTTCCTGGTTGGGAAGATTGTAGCACCTATGAGGAAGAAGGAAAATGCAATAAAAATATTGAAACATATAGAGGAACTGCAAAATGGTTTGCGGACACTGCCCCAACCAATGCGGGAAAAAGAGCGCTAGCTTATGCAATGTCTTTATGGGGAAAAGTAAGATATTGTGGAGCTTGTGGTATAGGAGATGCAGAATGTATTGATATAAAACCTGATGGTACTATTGGTAAGCATGCATTTAAGTATGGATTTTCTGCAATAAGATGCTCTCCTTGGGCACATGCATATTATAAAGAGGGTTTTAATCCAAAATGGGGAACGCTTCATTCATATACATATAAAGGAACTCCTTATTATAAGAATGAGAGTGATGAAAATGCAAATATAATTAGTTATCAAAATGATGGAGGAGACTTTACTGCAGGTTTGGCAGGTTTAGACTGTGCTGGATATGTTAATTGGGTATTAAATCATACCTTCCAAGTTTTTGATAGTAGTACCTTTTCAGTAATGGATACAGTATGTAATTCTGAAACAGATTATACGGTATCGACACAATTTGAAAGTGTACCAGAATTCACTAGTTTTGGTGATAGCATTCTACCTCTTCTTACTCCTGGAGATATTCTATGTAACTCAACGGGTGGGAAATATGGTGAAGCATATAATTATTCTGGTAATTCAAGACACGTAATGATCTTCATGGGGTATGAAGACGCTAATTTTGATGCAATACCTAATAGTGGAGATAAAGTAATAATAATTCACTCTTCAGATATTGGAGTAAGAGTAGACAGGAAAGATGCATCTGATAAGTATTGGAAAGAATTAAATTCTTATGCAACTTACAAATAGGAGATTTTATGAGAATAAGTAAAATATTTATTTTTTTACTATTGAGTTTAATGTTTTCGGGATGTACTATTTATTATAATTTTAATATTGATGAAGCTTTAAATATCAACGAAGAGATTAAGTTTAAATATGACAATTTAACTTTTGAAGGTGATAATGCGTCTATAACAAAAGATAATTATGATAAGTTAATGAGTAATATAAAAAAAGATGCTCAAGATAATAGATATATGTTTATTGATGAATCTAACGGCAATAACATAAAGTATACTTTGAAAAAGACATCATCATTTTCCAATTTTAAAGATCCTATTTTTTTAGAAGGCAAATATGAAAAATTTAAAACTGACTGTAATGATAAATTTTGTTCATTTTCTGCTTCTGTAGTAGAAAATGATATAACCGGTGAAGGAGATTTAATATATTTAAGTATTGGAATATCTGTTCCATACGAAGTAATCAAACATAATGCAACAGATTTTGATGAGAAAAACAACATATATTATTGGAATTATTCATCGATTGGAGAACAAAATAATATTGAGATAGTATTTAGAAAAGGTGGAAAAAACATTGTAGAAATAAATGAAGCAAAAAATGAAACAAAAAAGATTTTATGGGGTATAATAGGAATATCAGTTATTTCATTAGCAGTATTTGTTGGATTAAAAGTTATGAGAACAAATAAAGTTGGTTTATAAGGAGATTTATGAAGCTTAAGTTCAAAGCAACTGAAACAGATTTAATTAAATATGGATTAGCGGCATTACTATTTTTATATGTTGTTGCTATTTCAGTTTTAAACTTGTCTTCTTTTGTAAGAACGGGCTTATTTCATGGTATGAATCCATTTCCGGCTTTTACACCGGAGTATATTGTATATACTATATCATTCTTTATTGCGGGATTGGTAATGGTTGGGTTAATGGTAACATCTCACTTTTTTGATAGAGAAAAAGGCTTTGGTTTTGTAAAAACAGATAAAAAAAATGATAGCTATGAAACATGGGCGAAGGAAAAAGAAGTAAAGAAAACTAGAGGAGTACAAAAAATTATCCCTTCAGAAAAAAAATATGAATTTGGTGGGGTTCCTTTGATTGTTAAAGAAAATGAATTGTGGGTAGATGACGGAGAGTCACATTCGTTGATAGTTGGAGCTACAGGTTCAGGAAAAACTTCTTGTATGGTTCAACCTTTAGTAAATATTTTAGCAAAAAAAGGTGAATCTATGATAATCACTGACCCTAAGGGAGAGATATATAGAAATAATTATGAGTATTTAAAGGCAAATGATTACAATATTGTAGTATTGAATTTTAGAGAACCTCAAAGAGGAAATGCATGGAATCCTTTGACATTACCTTACAATTTCTTAAAAGAAGGAAATAGCGATAAAAGTAATGAACTATTAAGAGACTTAGCTTTGAATATATTGAGTGAAGAAAAAACAGATGATCCATTTTGGCAAAATACTGCATCTGACTTTTTTACTGGATTAGCACAAGGGTTGTTTCAAGATGTTACTGATACTAGTCAAATTAATTTAAATTCAATCATTTTGATGCTTACAGTAGGTGAGAAACGACTAGGATCTTCGACATATATGAAAGAATATTTTTCAATGAAAGATGAAAAGAATTCGGCATATATTAACGCATCTGGTACAGTTAATGCGCCAAATGAAACACAAGGTGGAATAATTTCTGTATTTAGACAAAGAGTAAATATATTTGCTATGGCAGAGAACTTATCTGAGATGTTATCTCATAGTGATTTTGATTTGAAAGATATTGGAAGAAAAAAGACAGCAGTATTTTTGGTAATACAAGACGAAAAGAAAACATATCATGCTTTAGCAACGATATTTATTAAGCAATGTTATGAAAGTTTGATAGATGTAGCTCAATCAAATCCGAATGGGATGTTGAAAGTAAGAACTAATTTTATATTAGATGAATTTGCTAACTTACCAGCATTGAAGGATGTTACTACGATGATTACTGCAGCTAGATCGAGACAAATTAGATTCAATTTAATAATTCAAAACTTTGCCCAATTAAATCAAGTATATGGTGCAGATGAAGCGGAAACAATCAAAGGAAACTGTGCAAATACGATTTATTTGTTGAGTAGCGAATTAAAGTCTCTAGAAGAAATAAGCAAGCTTGCTGGAGATCGAAAAATAAAAACTAAAGACAAAGAGGAAGTAAGGCCATTAATAAGTGTTGCAGAATTACAAAGATTAAAATTTAAAGATGCTATTTTACTTAAACATCGTTGTTCTCCATTTAAGACAACACTAAAATTTGCAAATGAAATAAATTTTAATATGCCAAAATATCCTGAAGGAGTATTTCCAGAAAGAAAGAAACAAGCGATACAATATTTTGATTTAAAAGAATTCGTTAATCAAGAAAGACAAAAGAAAATGTTTGGGGGAGCGCAACCCCAAATTAACGAGGGAAGACCAATGGATAAGCAATTTGATATGGGCTTTAGACCTCCAAACCCAAATGATTTAATGAAAATGAATCCATTTATGGGAGAAAAAGCACCAATCCCTGGATTTGCATCTCAAACACAAGAAAACCAAACATTTGATATTGATGAGTTGATAAAAAAGATTGATGCAAAAATTGCTGAATTGGAAGAAGAAGAAGCAATGTCTGGAAAACCAAATGAAAAACCAGAAGCAAAACAAGAACCGAAGAATATAGAACCAGAAACTGAAGAGATAAAGATCAATACTAATATAGATGATGTTATAAAATCAATTAAAGAGGAAGAAAATACTGATGATCAATTCTTTGATGATTTCTTCTCAAATGAATAAAAATGTACAAAGTACATTTTTTCTTTATATTGTTTGATTTTATTTGTCATTGATTATATAATTATAATAGTTGGAAGGTGAATATATGAATAACAAGGCTTTCACTATGATTGAAGTAATAGCTATTATAGCACTTTTGGGAGTAATATTATTAATTGCACTACCAAAATTCTTCTCTACTAAAAATGATGTAAATATTAAAGAAAGACAAAAAAAAGAAGAATTGATAATTAATTCAGCTAGATTATATTTTATAAATAATAATATTCCTTTGGGTGAAACAGTAGAAGTTTCAACACTTTGCTCTGAAGCCTACATTCAGTGCCCTATAGTTAACCCTGTCGATAATACAAATATGGAAGGTCAAGTAACAAGCTATATCGATGCAAATGGCGTACTTTCATATAGATATGATGAATAAGGAGATGTTATGAACAAGAAAGCATTTACGTTAATAGAAGTATTGGTGGTATTGGTAATTGTATCGATATTGATCGTGCTTTCTATACCGTCAATATCGGATATGTTAGAAAAATCAAAACAAAAATCAAAGGAAGAAGTTATAAATATGGTAAAAAATGCTGCTGAAATGTATGCAGTTGATTATAATATTGGATTAGCTGAACCTATTTTAATATCAGAGCTATGCAAAAGTTATTTGGATTGTCCGGTAAATAATCCTACTAACAACGAAAGAATTAATGGATATCTTTATGGTAAAATAGATACCGCAAATAGTAATTCAATAGTGTATGAACTAGTATTATATTTAGATCCTGATGTAGAAGAACCAGCTTCATATTTATATGATGCTATAGTTTCTACTGTTGGTACTAAAGATATTAACACTAACAAGTATGCAGGAAATGGTTTATACAAGTGGGGGAATAAATACATTTATAGAGGCGGAATTACTAAGAGTAATGGTGCGGGATTGCAAACATCAAATGGATATTTGACTGATACAAATAGTGGAACAGAAGTAAGTAATTATGTAGTAGTTCCATGGGACACTTCAAATATTAATTGTACTCTATCTACAAATTCATGTTATAGAATAATAGGAATCAACGAAGATGGATCAATAAATATTATTAGAGACAAAAAATTAACAACGCCTCTAGCAAGCCCTTTTATAGATAATTTATATGGGGTTAATGGTTATGAGAATACTGTATTAAAAAGTTATAAATTAATGCTTAAAAAAATAGATGCATGTTTAAATAGAACCAATTCTGTAATAGGACTTAATAATGCAGCATATGAATCAAGCAATATAGTTAAAGATTCCTGTGATATTCAAGGAAAAAGTGGAGCATCTCCAATATATCCTTTGAAAGACAAATATATAAGATCATTATATCCCGAAGAATATTTAAATGCTTCAACTGAATCTACGTGTAATTTATCATTGGTTAATGGATATCAGTGCAGAAACCAAAATTATATATATAATGGTCAAGACACAAGGCTTCTAAATGTATCTAGTTCTAATCCTTCTTTATTTTTTGGTTTAAGCAAAAGTGGAAATCTTTACACTTTTTCTGAAAATCCAATTTATGGAGTTAGACCTGTAGTTACTTTAATAAAGAATGTAATAATTACAAGCGGAAATGGAACGCAAAACAATCCTTTTGTAATAGCCAATTAGGAGAAATATGCAAGAATTATTTGATCAATTAGTAAAATTTTTTATAGATAATTTGAACGAAATGGGTCCTTTATTTGGAATATTTATTATATTATTAGAATCTGTATTTCCAATAATTCCTCTTGCTGTTTTTTTATCTTTTAATGCTATAGCCTTTGGACCAATTTGGGGATTTTTGTTAAATTGGTTTGCAACATGTATGGGTTGTATATTATCCTATTATGTATTTAAAAAAGGACTTGGTGAGAAGATAGATAAGAAAATGAAAAAAGACAGCAAAGTAAGAGAAACAATTAAGTATATTAACAAATTATCTTTTCCTGCTTTAGTATTACTAATGGCTCTTCCATTTACTCCAGCTTTTGCTGTTAATATTGCGGCTGGTTTATCAAATATGAGAACTAAAAAGTTTATTCCTGCAGTATTGATTTCAAAACCTTCAATAATTTTCTTTTGGAGTTATGTAGGGAAAACAATAATACTCAGTATTGGAGATATTTGGAAGGTAATACAAATGATTTTAGTATTATTGTTAACATATTTAGTATCTTTGATAGTTCAAAAGAAAATAAAGGAGAAATAATATGGAATATATAATTATTGGGTTACTTGTTTTATTGATTGTACTAGTAACTATATCTTTATTCAAAAACATAAATGAAGGGGACATTGTTGAGAAATTAGGAAAATTTGAAGTAACTCTTACAAAAGAAATAGGAGACTTTAAAAATGATTTTTCAAGAACATTGTTTAAAGATTTTGAAGGATTGAATAAAAATATTGAAGAAAGACTTAGAATAATAAATGATAAAGTTAATGAAAGATTAGATTTTAATTTTGAAAAAACAAATAAAACTTTTACTTCGATTGTAGAGAGATTAACTAAAATTGATGAAGCACAGAAAAAAATAGATTCTCTATCAACGGATATAGTTTCTTTGCAAGGAATTCTTACCGATAAGAAGAGTAGAGGAACTTTTGGAGAAGTAACTTTGACTCATATATTATCTTCTATATTTGGAGAAAATAATTCTAAAATATATGAGTTACAATATAAATTTGAAAACGGTACAATTGCTGATGCAGTAATACATGCTCCTGAACCTTTAGGATTTATTGCAGTAGATTCTAAGTTTCCTTTGGAAAATTATCAAAATATGGTTGATAAAAACATAGGGAAAAGCGAGAGAGATGAGTATGAAAAGAGATTTAAAATAGATGTAAAAAAACACATTGATGATATTGCAAGTAAATATATAATTACTAATGTAACCTCAAATCAAGCTTTTATGTTTTTACCCGCTGAAGCTTTGTTTGCAGAATTATATGCGTATCATCAAGATATAGTAGACTATGCGTATAAGAAAAGAGTTTGGTTAACATCACCAACGACATTGATGTCTATGCTTACAGTTGTTCAAACGGTTATTCATAATATGGAAAGAGATAAATATGCTCTGATAATTCAAAAAGAATTAAATGCACTAAGCGTAGAATTTGGAAGATATAGAGAAAGATGGGAAGATTTATCGAAAAGCATAGATAAAGTTTCAAAAGAGGTTAAAGATGTACATGTGACAACAGAAAAAATAACTAATAAATTTGAATCTATTAATAGGGTTGAAGTGGATAAATTACAAAATATTGAAGAAAAAAAATAACTAATATAGTTATTTTTTTTATAAGAATAATAAAGTTAGTATTCCTACTATAAAGCAATAAACAACAAAATATATTAGTTTATTCTTTAGCAATATATTTCTAAACCACTTAAATGTAAAGTATGTTACTATTGAAGATGCAATTAAACCTAATAGATATGGCAACCACAATTGATCAAATAGAGAACTCTTTGCAAAGTCTTTAACTCCAAGTACCATTGTTGCAACACTTATTGGAATATAAAGCATAAAACTATACTTAAATGCTACCTCTCTTTTAAAATCTCTAAATATTCCTGCAGTAAGAGTAATACCACTTCTACTTATTCCCGGAATCAAAGCAAATATCTGCATGAATCCTATATAAATAGCGTCCTTAATAGTCATCTCTTTTTCTGATCTTTTCCCTTTAACTCTAGATATCAAATATAATAAACTACCAGTTACTAATAAAGAAATGCCTATTGTTTTTACGCTGTTATAATTTTCAATGAAATCTTTTAATAGATATCCTAATATTCCTACAGGAATCGTCGATATTATAATAAACAATACATAGTTAAATTCATCTTTATATTTTTTGTTTTTAGTTTGTATGTATTTAATAAACCCTTTAAATAGTTCGATAATCTCTTTTCTAAATAATATTATTATAGCTATTAAACTTCCAAAATTTGAAATAATTTCAAAATTTAAATCATTTAATGACCCAATATTAAATATTTCTTTGAACAACATCAGATGTCCACTTGAAGATACGGGTATTGGTTCAGTAAACCCTTGAAGTATTCCTAAGATAATGTATTCTATTATTTCCATAATTCACCTCTATTAAATTATACAATAAAATAGATAGATATTCACAAAAAAATGATATAATAATAAAAACGGAGGAAGTATGCTTAAAGATATTAAAGATCTATTTGATTCTAATTTAATAAATCAGGAAGTAATATTAGAAGGATGGGTTAGAAATCATAGAAAACAAAAAGAGTATGGTTTTATTGATATGTATGATGGTACATATTTTAAAGCTGTTCAATTGGTATATGATGATAGTAATAGTAATTTTGAAGATATTCAAAAAGTCAAATTGGGAAGTGCCATTAGAGCATTTGGAAAGGTTATAGAATCTCCATCAAAGGGACAAACTTTTGAAATTAAACTAGATAAAGTAGAATTAGAGGGAGACTGTGATGATGATTATCCTTTACAACCCAAAAGTCATTCTAGAGAGTTTTTAAGAGAAATAGCGTATTTAAGGCCTAGAACAAACTTATTTCAAGCCGTATTTAAAATAAGAAGTATTGCTGCTATGGCTATTCATCAATATTTTCAAGATAATAATTATGTATATGTTCATACTCCAATTATTACAGCAAACGATGGTGAAGGAGCTGGAGAAGTATTCCAAGTAACAACATTAGATTTAGAAAGAATAGCTGATTCTAAAAAAGTAGAATACGATAAGGATTTTTTTGGAAAACAAGTAGGTTTGTGTGTTACTGGTCAATTAGAAGGTGAAACCTTTGCACATGCTTTTAAAAGAATATACACTTTTGGACCAACTTTTAGAGCAGAAGTATCTAATACGAAAATTCATGCATCAGAGTTTTGGATGATTGAACCAGAGATTGCATTTTGTGATATAAATGGGTTGATGGATTTAGAAGAAGACTTTTTGAGGTATATTATAAAATATGTATTAAAAAACGCTAAAGTTGAGATGGATTTTTTAAATAGCTTTGTAGAAAAGACTTTATTAGAAAAATTAAATTTCGTTTTAAATAGTGATTTTGCAAGAGTGTCTCATGAGGAAGCTATTAAAATACTAAAAAATTCAAACAAAAAGTTTGATATTGAACCAGAATATGGTAAAGATATAGCAACTGAACACGAGAAATATTTGACAGAAATTCATTTCAAATCGCCAGTATTTATTACAAATTGGCCAAAAGATATTAAAGCTTTTTACATGCGATTAAACGAAGATAATAAAACTGTTGCTGCAGTTGATCTATTAGTGCCTGGAGCAGGGGAATTAATGGGTGGATCTCAAAGAGAAGAGAGACTTGAAATATTAACGAGAATAATGGAGGAAAAAAACATACCTTATGACTCTATGGATTGGTATTTAAACTTAAGAAGATTTGGTGGAACAAAGCATTCGGGATTTGGAATGGGGTTCGAGAGGTTATTAATTTATTTAACTGGGGTTGAAAACATAAGAGATGTAATTCCTTATCCAAGAACTCCCGGAAATTGTGAGTATTAGATGGAAAGATTACAAAAATTTATTGCAGAATCCGGTTATTGTTCAAGGAGAAAAGCCGAAGAACTAATAAAAAGTGGCAAAGTGTCACTAAATGGAGAGATTGTTACTACTTTGGGTACAAAAACTAAATTCGATGATGTCATTATAGTCGATGGAGTAAAATTAGAAAAACAAGATAAAGAATATTACTTGTTTAATAAACCTAGAGGTGTAGTTACGACAACTTCTGATGATAAACATAGAAAGACAGTAATGGATTTTTTTGAAACAGAGAAGAGACTATATCCGGTTGGAAGATTAGACTATGATACAACTGGGTTATTGATTATTACTAATGATGGAGAGTTTGCAAATACTATGACTCATCCTAAAAACAACATAGAAAAAGTATATATAGCAAAAGTATCTCCAGAAATAAAAGGTGAACAAATAAGGGCTTTAAAAACTGGAATAAAAATTGATGATTCGCTTTGTATTCCTGATAGAGTAAAATTAAAAAAAACAGAAGGGGATACTTCTTTAGTAGAAATTACTATTCATGAAGGAAAGAATCACGAAGTGAAGAAAATGTTTGAAGCAATTGGATATGAAGTAATAAAACTATCAAGAGTTAGAATTGGAACATTAACTCTAGAAGGTCTTTTATCTGGAAAACATAGGAAGTTGAAACCAAAAGAGATACAGCAATTATATGCATTGGCAAACAAAAAAAAATAAACATATGTTTATTTTTTTATTTGTATACAATAGCATCTGTTGGACAACTTTCTAAAGCTTCCATGCCTTTTTCTTTAAATTCATCGCCAACATTTTCTTTTGCACGTGCTAAACCGTCTTTATCAATTTCAAATACTTCCGGAGCAATGTTCACGCACATTCCACATCCAATACACTTGTCTTTATCGACACTAAACATCTCATCACCACCATAAACATTATATATTTATTAAATTCTAAAATCAACCTTATTTATTTAAAAAACGTAAATAATGTGTTATCATTATTATAGGCTGGTGATTATATGAAAACAAGGATGGA
>CAYRXC010000013.1:0-20208 GCA_964428195.1 uncultured Muribaculaceae bacterium
CTTAGGCATGCCGCCAGCGTTCATCCTGAGCTAGGATCAAACTCTCAAAAAAAAATAAATTCAAAGAATTATTTTTTGTTATTTAATTTTAATCTCTAGCTACTCAAAATTGACATTTTGCTCAGTTTTCAAAGATCATTTCGCCTATTTTCTCAAGGCGTACACATAATATATCAAATAAAAACTTTAATGTCAACAATTTTTTTCAACTTTTTTTCTTTTTTTACATTTTTTTCTTTTTTTACTATTTTTAAAGGTCTTAATCACTATTTTTATTAATTATATATCTATTTACTTTACAAAATATTTATTCAAATATTCTTTTTCAAAAGGTCCAATTTTGTTAATACAAAAATTTATTAATTCATCCATTGCGTTTTTTGTAATTTCATCTATCTCTAAAGGATATTTCATTTCATCTCTATGGTAGTCATACTCTGCTTGGTCCAATATTGTATATGAACCATCGGGAAACACTCTTAAATCCAAATCATAATCTATATATTTTAATGTATTCTCCTCAATTATATAAGGAGATGCAATGTTACAATAATAAAATATTCCTTTTTCCTTGAACTGCACTATTATGTTGTACCATTTATCTTTATAAAAAAAGATAACCGCAGGCTCTTTTGTTTTCCATCTTCTTCCATCAACTTCTGTTACTTTTACTTTATCGTTAATCAAAACAATATGATCATCATCATACTCTAATACTTTAGAATTATCCCAAGCTCTATACAATGTGCCATTATGTTTGTAGGCATGTATAGTCATAAATACATTATTTTTCATTAATACAATCCACCAATCTATATCCTTATTATAAACACCTACGCTTTTTTTTGCAATAAAAAAGAGGTCTATTTTACAATAACCTCTAATGCTTTTTGTAACTGAGCATCCGTTTCTGGTTTATTCATATCATATTTTTGTGGATCTAAATCAATTTCATAATCAGGCGTAACTCCAACTTTATCTATTTGTTTTCCTTCAGGAGATAGCCATTCTTGTATTGTTATCTTTGCTAATCCTCCAGATGATGTGCTCAATACTTGTTGAACAGTTCCTTTTCCAAATGATTTCTTACCAACCAACTTTGCATTATACTTTTCAGAAAGAGAAACTGCCAATATTTCAGAAGCTGATGCACTCGATTCGTTTATCAATACCACAACTTTGATATTTCTTTTTTCATCAGTGGTATCTAATCTTTCATTTATAGTTGTCGAATCTTTAGTCTTATAAATTATTGTTTTCTTCTCCATAAACTTTTCTAGTATGTCTGTTACAGCTGTTAGATACCCTCCAGAGTTATCTCTTACATCTATTATAAGAGATTTTATATTTTGATTTTCCAAATTCTTCAAAGCTTCTTCAAATTGTTCAGCAGTGTTAGATGCAAATATTGTTAATTTTATATATCCCACTTTTTGTGAACCACTGAACATAGTCTTGCTTTCAACAGATTTTATTACAATATAATCTGAAACAACTCTTTCTGTAAATTCTTTTCCATCTCTTTCTAATGTCAATATTGCTTCTTTTCCTGCTGGTCTTTTAATTGTTGCAGCAGTTTCTTCAGCTGTTTTACCTTCGATAGATTTTCCATCAACTTTTGTTATGTAGTCTCCTTCTTTTACGTTAGCCTTTGAAGCAGGAGTATCTTCGAAGATACCGACTACGATAATTCTTCCATCGCCATCTAGCATTATTTCTATACCTAATCCAACATATTTGCCTTCTAATCTGTCGTTAAAAGATGATGCTTCTTGCTCATCAAAATATGATGAGTTAGGATCTCCCAATACAGACATCATTCCATTTATTGCCCCTTTAATTAATTCTTCTTTATTAACACTTCTGTAATAATTATCTAATATGTCCTCGTAAACAGAATTAACCTCAGATAAATCTCCACTGACATTTACTTCTGCAACTTTTGTTGGTTGATCTACATCCAACATTGTAAAAATAGCAGCTCCTCCACTTATCATTCCAACTACAGTAGATACTAGTATTACAAACATCAATTCTATTAATCTATTATTTCTATCTTTTGTCGTCATAAACCACACACCTCTTATCCTAACAATATAACATTATATCATATTTTTATCAATAATTATCACTAAGCTTTTGTTAAATTATAATCAAAAAATAATCTTCTAGTATTAACAACAATATTGTCTAGTTTTCATTTAATAATTTAAGTCAAAAAAACTTCTATGATATTTTTTTTCATAGAAGTCATATTAAGATTAAGTTTAATTTTTTAATATATTACTTTATTTGTTCTTTTATGTGTAGCAAACTTCCTTCATAATAAAAGATATTTTTTCCATCTTTAATTTTTATTAATGTGGCTTCTTTTACTTTTAAATCTTCATGTTTTTGAACATTATTGTTAGTTTCTTCAGATATTATATTCTTGTTAAAGAAATTTCCTAAATCTACTGTATATATTTTTTTTGTTTCATCATTTACAATTTCGTTGTAATATTCAGCATGACTCCCACTATAGTCATAAAATAGTACATAGTATTCTGAATCTTTTTGTTTAAAAACTTGACTAGCTAAAATGTCTTTATATTGAATTGTAGCTTCTTCTTTTGTTGGCTCTTTATAATTTAGTTTTCTAGATTTTTCCAAAATAATATTAGTAATAAAATAAAACAACACAAATATTAATATAACTATTATCAATGTTAAAATAGTTTTCTTTACAGATTGTTCTACCTCTACTGATTGTCTTAATTCCTTTTTTCTTTTTTCTTCTTCTTTTTTTAATTGTTTTTTCTTTTTCATATTATTATCACCCATAAAAGATTATACTATATTTTGCCAAAGAAATACACAAAAAACAACATAATATGGGATACTAACAATATTAGGTCAGATACAACATTATTATTATCTCTGTAGTTGTAATTATATTTTTTGGTTTTATATAAATATAATATTCTATATATTTTTTCTTTCAATTTTAAATATGAGTAATAAAATATTTTTATATAAATGTTTCCCTGAATATTTCTCGCCTTGATTGTACGATATGTACTTATCGATTCAATGAAAGCAAATTGAATAAAGTGTATTAGTATTAATAGAATAGAAGAGAATCTACTATTATATATATCTAAGAAAGTCAATATTTTATATATTGCCTTATTTGTTTCGATTAATTTTGTAGTATATATGTATACTGAATAATATAATGAAAACGATATTAGTTTAATTATTAAGGTTATATCTCCTCCCAATGCCAATATAAATATAAACAATATGGCACAAAGTAATAATATGGGAATTGATCTAAAAAAATATAACTTTAATGGAACTTTAGATAATAAAATCAACAGCAAAGAGAATAGAAGCATTAATATTGAAAACATTAAATTATCTGTTATTAAAAACAGCAAAAAATAGATAATCAAAGATATTATTTTATATACAGGGTTAATCTTGTGAACATCCGATTTGTTATCATAATATTTAGAAATAGAACTAAACATTCCTATACACCGCCTTAATTAGGTCTTTGACATCTTCATAATTTCCAAGTTTAATATTTTTCCCCTTATATACTCTGTTAGTGAACTCAATAATATCAGGTAACAATATATCGTATTTGTTTAACATTGATGATTTTTTGAATACATCATCTTTGTTTCCGCTAATCAATACTTTTCCTTCTTTTAAGATTGTAATATCACTTATTAATAAATTTAAAAAATTAATATCGTGACTTGCTATAATAATAGTAACATTATATTTTTGATTAATTCTTTTTAGCAAATTAATTAATCTAAACTTATTAATTCTATCTAATCCGATGCTTGGTTCATCTAACAACAACAACGAAGGGGAATTGATCAAAGCAGCTGCAATATCTATTAATCTTTTTTCTCCCGAGCTTAATGTATTTATCTTCCTGTTTAAATAATCATTAGTTAATCCAACCATATTAAGTGCTGATATAATTTTTTCATTGCTTTTATTGAGTATTTGTAATTCTTTCTTAACAGTATTTTCTAATAAATACTCATCAGTAAATTGAAATGCAAATCCTATATTTCTTCTTGCTTTTGTTGTAGTAGTCAGATAATTATTTGCAGTAATATAACCTTGCAAAGGAATGATAGCACCCCAAATAAGTTGAAGTAGTGTTGATTTGCCACTTCCTGATTTTCCTAATATTCCGTGAATAGATCCTTTATTTACTGAAAAAGATACGCCTTTTAAAGCTTCTATTTTTGAATAATCGTTATTATATGAATAATATACTTCTTTTACTACTACTTCCATATATCCTCCACTAACTTATCTTCATCAAAGTAAATATCGTCGACCAAGCCATATAATTTTAATTTGCTTGATAAATCAACAATAAAAGGTATTTCCACTCCAATTCTATTTATTAACACATCACTTTCCATTACTTCTTTGGGTTTACCATCTAATACTATTTTTCCCTGATTTATTATTATTAATCTGTTAGATCCAAATGACTCTTCCAAATCGTCAGTCAAATTAATAATTGTCATATTATTATCTTTTTTAAATCTTTTCAATATTTTTATTATATTTTGCTTTTCCGTATAATTTATCATTGAGAAGGCATCATCCAATATTAGTATTTTTGGATTATAAATTAAGATACATGCCAATGAGGCCCTTTGTAGTTCTCCTCCACTAAAAGTCTTAGGGTCTTTATCTAATAAGTCTTCTATTTGTAACAAGTCAGTTACATCTTCGATTCTTTCTTCTATTTTATTAATAGAAATTTTTGAATTATCAAAAGAGAGAATAATCTCATCTCTCAATGTGTCCATAATAAAATTGTTTTTTGGGTTTTCACCTAATAAGCCTATGTCTTTTCTTATATTATGAATCTTATAAAAATGGAGGCACTCATTTTTGATTTGACCTGAAAGAAATTTTGATAAAGTTGTTTTTCCGCATCCATTAGGCCCCGCTATAGTAACCCACGTTCCTTCTTCGATCGATAAAGACAAGTTATCAAATATTTTTTTATTACAATAATCATAATTGAGGTTGTTAATGCAAATAATATTATTCATCAAAATACCCCCAGTATTAGTTATATATTATACATAAAAAACAACAAAATTACCATAGAATTTATCTTTTTTTGCTCTGAATTTTATAAGTAATCTTTAATAGCATTTTTGTAGGTGGAAATTTGCTCAAAAAAGTTGCTGTTTTAATATAAAATGTTGGTACTATTACAAGCTTCTTTTTAAACATTTTTTTCATAGCATAATCTGCAACATATTTGCTACTTACAGATTTGAGATTAAATTTAACATTTGCTGTGTTATTAAAATTTGTATCAACCGGGCCAGGGCACAATACAGATACTACCACTTTAGAGTTGCTTACTCTTAATTCTTCGTATAGTGAAGTAGTAAGTCTTAAAACATATGCTTTTGTTGAATAATATGAAGCCATTAAAGGTCCTGGTTGAAAAGCAGCTGCTGATGCAACATTTAATATGTACCCTCTATTTTTTTTCATAAAATTATTCAAAAACAACTTTGTAAGTATGTGAACAGCACCAACATTTAAATCAAGCATCTCAAGTTCTCTTTCAAGAGATGTATCGGCAAATTCTCCAAATATTCCAAAACCTGCATTGTTAACTAAGATTTCGATATCTTCATCTTTTATTTTATTATAAAGATCAAATACTTCTTCTCTTTTTGACAAGTCTTTAGAAATAATTGTATATTTAGTTTTTATTTTTTTCGTTAGTTTTTCAATATCTTTATTTGACTTTGATACTAATATTAAATCGTATCCTCTATTAGATAAATTCAAGGCAATATCTCTTCCTATTCCAGATGAGGCGCCCGTAATTAAAGCTTTCATAACCCTCCTTAATCAAAAAAACGACATAATGTCGTTTAAACTAATTTGATGATAGCTGTTAAAGCTCCATCTCCTTTTCTTTCGTTCAATTTAGAAATTGATGTGTATCCACCATTTCTTCCTTCATAACGTTTTGCTAATTCAAATACTTTTTGAGTAGCTTCGTTGTCGTTATTAAAGAAAGCTAAGATTTTTCTTCTAGAAATTAATGTTCCTTTTTTTGCATAAGTAACCATTTTATCTAAGAATTTACGAACTTCTTTAGCTCTAGTTTCCGTAGTAATTATACTTTCATTCATAACTAAATCAATAGTTAAATTTGAAAGCATAGATCTTCTATGTTTTGTTTGTACTCCTAATTTTCTATAAGCCATATTCTTTCTCCTTACTCTTCATTTTTAAATGAAAGTCCCATTTCTTTTACTTTTTCTATTACTTCTTTAAGAGATTTTTTACCAAGATTTCTTATTTTTGACATTTCTGTTTCAGTCTTATTTACTAAATCTTGTACTGAATATATGTTAGATCTCTTCAAACAATTGTAAGCCCTAACAGATAATTCTAAATCATCTATAGTTGACTTTAGTAACTTAATTTTTGGATCTTCATTTTTTTGTTTCATTAATCCCTTAACAGATTCAGTAAAGTCGGGATTATCAATGTAATCTAATTGAACCATCAATATGCTTGCAGCTTCGTTTAAAGCTTCTTGTGGAGAAACTGACCCATTAGTCCATATTTCAATTACTAATTTATCATAATTATTATTATGTCCTACACGAGCTTTTTCTACATCATAATTAACTCTTTCGATTGGTGAGTATAAAGCGTCTATTGCAATAACACCAATTTCATTTGAATCCATTATTTTCTTAACTTCTTCAGCAACCACATATCCTTTTCCTCTTCCAATAGTTAATTCCATGTCTAGTTTTCCACCTTTTGCTAAAGTACAAATTACTAATTCTGGATTTTTTACCTCTATTGTTGGATCTTTTATTAAATAAGATGCCGTAAGCGGGCCTTCTCCTCTAGCACCGATTTTAATCGTTACTTGCTCTTCGGTGTTCTTTTTTACAACAACTTTTTTTAAATTAAGAATTATCGTAGTAACATCTTCTATTATTCCTTTTATAGTTTGAAATTCATGCATTACTCCATCGATTTTTACGCTGGTTATAGCGTCTCCCGGTAATGAAGATAACAATACTCTTCTAAGAGAATTTCCTAATGTTCTTCCAAATCCTTGTTCTAATGGTTCCAATTCAAACTTACCATAGTTATTGTTTGCTAGGAACTCAGTCATTTTATATTCTGGTTTTTCAAATACTAGATGGGCATTGTTATCAATTCCGTATTCTAAATTTGTATCAACCTCAAATGCTGTAGTTTCAATTGATTCATCATTAGTTTTTTCAATTTTTTTAGCCATTTATAATCACTCCTTTTCTTTTATCCGCGTGGACGTTTTGGTGGTCTACATCCGTTATGAGGAACTGGTGTAACATCACTTAATGCACTAATTTCAAGTCCTCCTGCAATCAATGATCTTAAAGCTGTATCTCTAGACGGAGCTACACCATTAATATTTACTTCAACGGTTCTCATTCCCAATTCGAATGCTGCTTTTGCAGCACTCTCTGCTGCCAAACCTGCTGCATAAGGAGTCTTCTTCTTAGAACCTTTATATCCTATAGTTCCTGCTGAAGCCCAACTTACTGCATTTCCTTCTTTGTCAGTTATGGTTACAATGGTGTTGTTATATGATACTCTAATGTTTGCTATTCCTTCTGGAATATTCTTCTTAACTTTTCTTTTTCTTGATTTATATGCCATAATCTAACCTCCTCACTATGCTTTCTTCTTATTAGCTACAACTTTGTTTTTGTGGCCTTTTCTAGTTTTTGCATTTCTACTAGTTCTTTGTCCTCTTACAGGTAATCCTTTACGATGACGAACTCCTTGATAAGAACCTATTTCCATTTTTGTCTTAACATTCATGCTTACTTCTCTTCTTAAATCACCTTCAGTAATGTGCTTAGACATTTCGTCACGAATAGCAACAATTTCTTCTTCTGTTAAATCCTTTGATTTCTTGTTTATATCAACTTTAACATTGTTTAGTATTTGTTTTGATAAAGATCTTCCTATTCCAAAAATATATGTAAGTGCAATCTCTACTCTTTTTTCATTTGGGATATCTACTCCTTTAATACGTACCATTTTTCCTCCTCTTAACCTTGTCTTTGTTTGTGTTTAGGATTTTCACAAATAACCGTAACCACGCCATTTCTTTTTACTATTTTACATTTTGGGCAAATCTTTTTTACAGATGCTCTAACTTTCATATTTTCCTCCTATTAATTCCTAAAAATTATTCTTCCATGGGTTAAATCAAATGGAGATAATTCAATTTTTACACTGTCTCCTCTTTGAATACGAATAAAATTCATTCGCATTTTTCCACCTATATATGCAATAATTACATGTCCGTTTTCTAATTCCACTTTAAATTGGCCAGATGGTAATAAATCTAATACTTTCCCATTCATTTCAATTGAATCTTTATTTGACAATAATCTCACCTCTTCGTCAATATATTATAACCATCTTCGGTTACTAACACAGTGTGTTCAAAATGTGCTGCAGGACTACCATCTTTTGTTTTTATAGTCCAATCATCTTCTTCAACATATATCTGTTCTTTTCTTAAAGTTAACATGGGTTCAATAGCTATTATCATTCCTGGTTTTAGCAAAGGACCCTCGCCACTTTTTCCATAATTTGGGATATTTGGATCTTCATGAATGTTTATTCCTACTCCGTGTCCAACTAGTTCTCTTACTATTCCCAATTTTTTTTCTTTAGCATATCTTTCTATTGCATTACTTATGTCACCTATTCTGTTATTTGGTTTTACTTGTTCAATTCCTTTATATAGACTTTCTTCAGTATATTGCATCAATTGTTTCTTATCTTCGTCTATATTTCCTACTGCATAAGTTTTAGCCATATCTCCAAAGTATCCTTTATAAGATACAGAAAGATCTAAAGATATTATGTCGCCTTCTTTTAATGAATAATCATTAGGAACTCCATGAACTACTGTATCATTGACTGATGCACATATAGTACTCGGATATCCCTCGTAGTTTTTTAAAGCAGGTATACAACCAATTTTATGTATATATTCTTCTGCCAACTCGTCGAGTTTTTTTGTAGTAATACCTGGTTTAATAAACTCCTCTAAATACTCTATAGTTTCCCTTGTTTTAGAGCACGCTATAGTTATTAATTCTATTTCTCTTTTTGATTTAATTATAATCATTTTTTCTCACAATACTTTTTCTATTAAAGCAAAGGTTTCTTCCTTACTATCTTGACATTTTACATTATGTAATAAACCTTTTTCACTATAATAATCTATTAATGGTTGAGTTTTTTCTAAATATGTATCAAATCTTTTTGTAAAAGTTTCTTCATTGTCATCTTCTCTCTTTGTCAAGTCGGAATCACATTTATTACATTTGTTTTCAACTTTAAAAGTATCTCTATATGTATTGTATATTTCTCCGCAACCTGAACAGGTCAATCTACCCAACACTCTTTTCATAGCTACTTCTCTATCTATATCAAGATAAATAACATAATCTACTTTTTGATTTAATCTATTTAATATATTATTTAATTCTTCTGCTTGGCTTAGAGTTCTTGGAAAACCATCAAATATATGTCCAACTTTAGAATTCAATTCTATTAATTTGTTCTCCAATAGTTTAAATACTATTTCATCAGATATTAATTCTCCTCTTGATAATTTTTCAGCAATTGAAGAATCACTAGTTGCAACTTCTCTCAATAAATCTCCTGTAGATATATGAGATAGTCCATATTTTTCTTTTAATAAAGCTGAATGGGTTCCTTTCCCGGCAGCAGGGGGTGCAATCAATATAATATTCATCATTATTTGTAACTCCTTTTATAACTTCTTTCTACTAAAGAATTCTCTATTTGAGTGAATAATTCTAATGCTACTCCAACAACGATTAACAATCCCGTTCCACCTACCGTAACACTTGCAGGTAGTTTCGACAGATTTGTAAATATTATTGGCAATCCAGCGATTACAACTAAAAATATAGCTCCAACCACTGTAATTCTTATTAAAACATATTTAATGTATTTAGTAGTATCATTTCCTGGTTTAGTACCAGGAATATATCCTCCTCTTTTGTTTAAATCAGAAGATAATTCTTTTGGATTTAAATTCATAAGAATATATATGAAAGTAAATAGTAATATCAGTAATAAATAGAACGCTAATCCAAAAGGGGTATTATAATTTAAAAATTTCTCTACAAAATTAGTAAATCCTTTATTATTAATAAATTGTGCTAGAGCCGTTGGTAAAGAGATAAACATAGACGCAAATATTACGGGCATAACACCAGCTGAGTTTATCTTGATTGGCATATATGTTTGTTGTCCACCATAAGAACTTGTAGTTCTATTAGCGTATTGCACCGGTATCCTTCTTTCGGCTTGTTGCATATATATTATAGTAATTATAATTGCTAAATATATTATTATAAATACTACAAAAGATAATATTCCTAATACAGCTTTTGAAGTATCTGCAAAGTTCACTAATTCATTAAAAGCAGTCCCCAACATGTTTGGTAATGAAGAAATAATTCCCGCCATAATAATCAATGACACTCCATTTCCAATTCCCTTTTGCGTTATTTGATCGCTTAACCAAAGAACAAACGCTGTTCCTGCGGTTAATATAACTGTAATTCTTAAATAATCTAAAGGAGTTCCATTTTGTCCAAAGAAAGTAAACGAAAATATATAACCTTGAAAAAACGCAAGCGCAATTCCTATATATCTATTTATTTGATTTATTTTTCTTCTTCCGGTTGCTCCTTGACTTTTTAATTCGGAAAAATATGGAATTATATCCATTTGAAGTATTTGTGTTAAAATTGATGCACTAATATAGGGAGATATTCCAAGAGCAAATATTGAAAATCTTTCTATTGCTCCTCCGCCCATTGCATTCATCAATTCAAGAAATCCCAAATCTCTTACTATTGATTGAGTTCCTGGAACCGGAATTACTGTCCCCAATTTAAAGACCAACAATATTGCTAATGTTAAGAAAATCTTTTTTCTTAGATCTTTATTTTGAGGAGCAAAAATTTGCTTTATCATTTTTAACAAATTAGATCACCTCTACTTTTCCACCTTTTGATTCGATCTTTTCCTTCGCAGATTTTGTAAATTTATGTGCTTTAACAGTTAAACTCTTGTTAAGCATTCCATTACCTAATACTTTAATTCCATCTAATTGATTTTTTAATATTCCTGTATCTTTTAATAATTCGGGGCTAATTGTAACACCATCTTCAAATACATTTAAATCTTCAACATTAATTACAGCATATCTGATTCCAAATTCATAATTGCTGAATCCTCTTTTTGGAAGTCTTTTGAATAATGGTAATTGTCCACCTTCAAAACCTGGTTTTCTACTATATCCGCTTCTAGCTTTTTGTCCCTTGTGACCTTTTCCACTTGTTTTTCCGCTTCCGCTTCCAATTCCTCTACCTACTCTTTTTTTTGTTTTTTTAGATCCTTCTTGATAGCTCAAATTACTTAATTTCATTATACAAACAACTCCTCTACTGTTTTTCCTCTTAGCTTAGCTACTGATTCAATAGATTTTTGCATAGTCAAAGCTTGCATAGTTGCTCTAGCAGTATTAATCTTTGTACTAGATCCCAATGATTTAGACACTACGTCTTTAACCCCTGCTAATTCTAATACAGCTCTAACTGGTCCTCCAGCTATAATTCCAGTACCACTTTTTGCAGGTTTAATCAATACTCTAGTAGCACCACTTGTACCAATTGCCTCATGAGAAATAGTTCTTTCATCAACCAAAGGAATTCTTTTTACACTTTTAGTGGCAGCTTGTGTAGCTTTTTTTATAGCATCTTGAACTTCATTTGCTTTTCCAGATCCAAGACCTACTCTTCCTTTTCTATCACCTACAACAACTGTTGCTGCAAATCTAAAATGACGTCCAGCTTTTGTAACCTTTGTTACTCGGTTAACTGAAACAACTAATTCTTCAAATTCTTTATTTTGTGGTTCTCTTGTTCTTTTATTATCCATAGTACCTCCTTAGAATTCCAATCCGTTTTCACGCGCAGATTCAGCTAAAGCTTTAACTGCTCCATGATATAAATACCCACCTCTATCAAAAACAACAACTTTAATTTTTTCTTTTATTGATTTTTTTGCAATTGATTCTCCAACTAACTTAGCCATTTCTGTCATGTTTTTACCCTCAGTACTCAAATCTTTATCTAAAGAACTAGCACTTACAAGTGTATTTCCGTCAATATCATCTATTAGTTGAGCATATATTTGTTTATTTGATTTAAAAACACAAAGTCTTGGTATTTCTTTTGTTCCTGACAAATTTTTTCTTATACGCACATGTCTTGCTTTTCTTGCATCATTACGAGATATTTTGTTTATCATAAATAACTCTCCTTTTTAATTATTTTGAGGCTTTCTTTCCCTCTTTAAATCTTATATGTTCTCCAACATATCTGATTCCTTTTCCTTTATATGGTTCGGGTTGTTTTATTTTTCTTACTTGTGAAGCAAATTCTCCAACCAATTCTTTGTCTATTCCATGAATAGTTAATTCAGTATTGCTTGGTGATTCTACGCTTATTCCCGTTGGTATATCTATTTTCACAGGATGAGAAAATCCTGCATTAATATTAATTAAAAGTCCTTGAACTTGAAAACGATACCCAACTCCAAATATTTCTAGTTTTTTTGTAAATCCTTCAGAAACTCCCTCGATCATATTAGCAATATGAGAATTGGTTGTCCCTTGATTAACATTTGCTGTCTTGTCTTTTATGTCCTTAATTTCAACAGTAATTTCCTTACCTTCGATTTTAACAATTACATTGTTAGGTATATTCCTAGATAATTCTCCTTTTGGGCCTTTTACTGTTATAACATTATTGATTATTTCAGCATCAACTTTTTCAGGCATTATTAATTTTTTATTTCCTATACGACTCATTTTCTACCTCCTATGTAATTATTACCAAATATAAGCCAGTACTTCTCCACCAATGTTTTCTCTTTTTGCTTGCTTATTTGTCATTATTCCTTTTGGTGTAGAAAGAATAGCAATTCCAAAACCATTTAACACAGTTGGAATTTCTTCCGCTTTAGCATATACTCTTAATCCCGGTTTAGAAATTCTCTTTAAACCAGTAATTACTCTTTCTTTTTTTGGTCCATATTTAAGACTCAACAAAATTGATTGAATTTCTTCAATATTCTCCACTTTATAGTCTTCGATAAATCCTTCATCCTTTAATATTCTAGCTATTTCTAACTTAATTTTAGATGTAGGAATTTTTACTTCTTTATATTTCATTTGATTTGCATTACGTATTCTAGTAAGCATATCAGCTATTGGATCAGTTACTATCATCTTAATCCTCCTCTCAAATTACCAACTTGATTTCTTTACGCCTGGTATTTGGCCTTTATATGCTAGTTCTCTAAAACATATACGACATACGCCAAATTTTCTCAATACAGCATGTGGTCTTCCACATATTGAACAACGAGTATATTCACGCACCTTGTATTTTTGTGGTCTCTTTGATCTAACAATTATACTTTTTTTTGCCATTGTTCCTCCCTTATTTCCTGAATGGGAATCCAAGCCCATCTAATAAATCAAGTGATTCTTCATTTGTTTTTGCAGTAGTCACTACCACAACATCCATTCCTCTTACTTTCATAACATTATCATAAACAATTTCTGAAAATATAAGTTGTTCTTTTAATCCTAGTGTGTAATTTCCTCTGCCGTCGAATGATTTTGGAGATAATCCTCTAAAATCTCTTACTCTTGGCAACGCTATTCTAATTAGTTTTTCTAAAAACACATACATGTTTTCGCCTCTTAATGTAACTTTGCATCCGATTTCTTGACCTTCTCTTACACTGAATCCAGCTATAGATTTCTTAGCTTTAGTTACAACCGGCTTTGCACCAGTAATTTGATGCAAATCATTAATTGCAGATTCCAATAATTTACTATTTGTTTTAGAATCTCCAACTCCCATGTTAATTACTATTTTTTCTAATTTTGGTACTTCCATTATTGATTTATAGTTGTGTTTTTTCATTAAATTAGGAACTACTTCTTTTAAATATTTTTCTTTTAGGTGGTTCATATACCCTCCTTCTATTTGTCATTCTTCTTGTTAGACGTTTTGCTAACTTTAGAATCTTTTTTTGCTATTTTTTTAGTTGTTTTTGGTTCTTCTTTTAAAGCTTTTACTGGTTCTTCTTTTTTAGGTCTTTCTATTTTTTCTCTTTGAGCTTTTCTAGAACCCTTACCAGTTTTTGAATCGACTAACATAACGTTAGAAATATGAATTGGAGCTTCAAATTCTACAATTCCACCAGTTTGATCTTTACCACTGGGTTTATTGTGTCTCTTAACTAAATTAACGCCTTCAACAATAACCTTATTATCTTTTGAAAGTATTTTAAGCTTTCCAATTTTTCCTTTGTTAGTACCAGCTATAACTACTACTTTTTCTCCTACTTTTAACTTCATATATCCTCCTTATAGCACTTCAGTCGCTAGTGAAATTATCTTCATATAATCTTTTTCACGAAGTTCACGAGCAACAGGTCCCAATACACGTGTTCCAACAGGAGTTTTGTCATCTTTAATTATTACACACGCATTATCATCGAATCTAATATACGATCCGTCTTCTCTTTTAACACTCGATCTTGTTCTAACAATTACTGCTTTTACAACTTTTTTAGCTTTTATTGTTCCGTTAGGTGTAGCTTTTTTTACAGTTCCCACGACAACGTCCCCAATTCCGCCGGCTTTTACTCTGCTTCCTCCTAGCACTCTAATTACCATTAATTCACGTGCACCAGAGTTATCAGCAACTTTTAAACGCGTTTGTTGTTGAATCATGTCCTATTCCTCCTTTATTCTATAAACTATAGAATTATTGCTTCTTTGATTATTTCTACCAAAGTAAATCTTTTAGTTTTTGATATTGGCTTTGTTTCAACAATTTTTACAACATCTCCAACTTTTGCTTTATTATTTTCATCATGAGCAGCATATTTTTTTGACTTAATTACACGCTTGCCATATAATGGATGCCTAGTATAACTTTCTACCAAAACTGTTATAGTTTTATTTGTTTTTGTACTTACTACAGTACCAATTATTTCATGCTTTACTTTCTCCATATGCCCTCCTACTTTTTACCCAATTCGCGTTCGCGAAGAATTGTCTTCATTCTTGCTACTTCTTTTCTTAATTCCTTAATTCTTGAAGGTTTTTCAATATTTCCAGTAGCTTGTTCAAAACGCAAATTAAATAGTTCTTCTTTGTTTGAATCTATTTTCTTAAAAATTTCTTCATTAGTCATTTTTAATATTTCATTACTTTTCATTCTTGTCACCGCTTTCTTTCTTGACAAACTTACATTTTATAGGAAGTTTGTGCATTGCAAGACGCATAGCTTCTTTTGCAATATCTTCTGTTACTTCGGAAACTTCAAACATGATTTTTCCTTTTTTTACAACAGCAACCCAAGCTTCAGGAGACCCTTTTCCTTTTCCTTGACGGGTTTCTAAAGGTTTTTTTGTTAATGATAGATGTGGGAATATATTAGCAAATACTTTTCCTCCACGTTTCATATAACGAGTCATTGCAACTCTTGCTGCTTCGATTTGTTGTTGTGTAATCCAAGCTCCTTCTAAAGCTTGTAATCCATATTCTCCTAAATTTAACTCAGTATTACCTTTTGCTTTGCCATCATAAGACAAACGATGTGGTCTACGATATTTAGTTCTTTTTGGTATCAACGCCATCTTCATTACCTCCCTTGTTTTTCTTTGTAGGAAGTATTTCACCTTTGTATATCCAAACTTTTACTCCAATTTTTCCAAATGTGGTGCTTGCTTCACTAACAGCATAATCTATATCTGCTCTTATTGTATGTAATGGAGTTGTTCCTTCTGAATATCCTTCAGTACGAGCCATTTCAGCTCCGCCCAATCTTCCAGATACTTTTGTTTTAATTCCTAGAGCGCCAGCCTTCATCGTATTTCTTATTGCTCTTTTTTGTGCAACACGGAAGGATGCTCTATTTTCTATTTGATTAGCAATACTTTCTGCTACAATTTTTGCATGTAAATCAGGATTTTTTACTTCCACTATAGAGATTTGAACGTTTTCATCAACTAATTTTGATAAATCTTTTTTTAGTTTTTCAATTTCTTCACCACCATGGCCAATTATTACTCCTGGTTTTGCAGTATAAATTGAAACTTCTGTATTTTTTTTATTTCTTTCAATAACTACGTTTGATATAGATGAATTTTTTAATTTGTTGTCTAAAAACTTACGAATCTTGCTATCGTTTTCTAAATATTTTTTAAAATCTTTGTTTGATGCATACCATTTTGCATTCCAGTCTTTATTTATTCCAATTCTAAATGCAATTGGACTTACCTTTTGTCCCACGTTATACCTCCTTAGTCTCTCTCTGAAACCATAATTGTCAAGTGACTAGTTCTATGATCATTTCTTCCGATATGACCTCTTGAATCGAACATTCCTCTTTTCAATACGGCTCCTTCATCAACATATGCTTTTGAAACATATAATTTTGATTCATTTAATTTGTGATTATTTAGTGCATTTGCTTTTGCTGAATCTAATACTTTTTTAATAAGTCTAGAAGCCTTATTGTTAGTATTGATTAATATTGCATGAGCATTTGTTACATCTTTACCACGAATCAAATCCATAACTAAACGAGCTTTATCCGCAGAAATTCTTATATCTTTTGCAACTGCTTTAACTTCCATATTTAGTTCCCTCCCTTTAAGAATTAAGCATCTTGTTTCTTTTCGCCAGTATGACCATTAAACTTACGAGTTAAAGAAAACTCTCCTAGTTTATGTCCTACCATATCTTCAGTTACATATACTGGGATAAATTCTTTCCCATTATGAACCGCGAAAGTGTGCCCTACAAATTCAGGATAAATCGTAGAACGACGAGACCAAGTTTTCAACACTTCTTTTTTTTCCGCAGTATTCAAATTGATTACTCTTTTCATCAATCTTTCAAATACATAGGGTTTCTTTTTTAAACTTCTTGCCATTATTATCTATCCTTTCTTATTTACCACGACGTTTTACAATAAACTTACTAGAATTTTTCTTGTTTTTACGTGTCTTGTATCCTAATGCTGGTTTTCCCCAAGGAGTCATTGGTCCGCTTCTTCCAACTGGAGATTTACCTTCTCCACCACCATGTGGGTGATCGTTTGGATTCATTACAGAACCACGTACGGTTGGTCTTATTCCCATGTGACGTTTACGTCCAGCTTTTCCTAATTTCAATAATTCTCTATCAAGATTTCCAACAACACCTACCGTTGCTCTACATGAACTCAATATTTTTCTTGTTTCGCCGCTCTTCAATCTAACTAGCACATACTTTCCTTCTCTTCCAAGAATTTGAGCACTTGAACCGGCGCTTCTTGCTAATTGTCCACCCTTTAAAGGCTTCAATTCGATATTATGTATATATGTACCTACCGCAATATTACCTATAGGTAAAGAGTTTCCAGTTTTTATATCTGCATTTTCAGAACTAATAATTTTATCTCCAACTTTTAAATCAAGAGGGGCAATTATATATCTCTTTTCTCCATCAGGATATGTTATCAATGCTATATTGCATGTTCTGTTTGGATCATATTCAATAGCAGTTACGGTTCCTTCAATATCAAATTTATTTCTTTTAAAATCGATTATACGATATCTTCTCTTAGCACCACCACCACGATGTCTTACAGTTATTTTTCCTTGATTATTTCTTCCGCTTTTTTTAACCAATTTAACAGTCAGTTTTTTTTCTGGTGATTTTTTGGTTAATTCGTTATTGACCAAGGTATTCATATTTCTGCTTGCATTAGTAAGCGGTCTATATGTTTTTATCGGCATGTCAATATCCTCCTTTTATAAATCTATCTTGTTATTTGGAGCTAAAGTTATTACAGCTTTCTTATACTTTTTTGTTAAACCGGTGTAACGTCCAACTCTTTTTTTCTTTGGACCAACAGTTATAGTGTTTACCTTTTCAACTTTAACTTTAAATATTTTTTCTACTGCTTCTTTTATTTGACTCTTATTTGTTTTTGAATCAACTTCAAAAACATATTTTCTTTCATTACTTGCAATAGATGCACTTTTTTCAGTAATTATTGGTGCTTTAATTAAATCTCTTAATTCTGACATATTATATTAGCACCTCCTCAATATTTTTAATGGATTCCTCTGAAATCACTAGTTTGTCATAACTTGCTAAATCTAATGCATTAATCTCGTTAGGATTAATTATCTTAACGCCATTAATATTACGCGAAGATAATAACATTTCTTCTGTCAAATCATTTGTAACAAATAGTGATGAAGTATCTATCTTCAAATTTTTCATAATTTCAATAAAATCTTTTGTTTTATTTGTTTTTATATCTAAATTATCTAAAACCATCAAATTATTGTCAGATACTTTGTAAGAAAGCAAAGATCTTATTGCTAACTTTCTTTCTTTTTTGTTTTGTTTCTTTAAATAATTAACTTCTGTTGATGGTCCAAAGACAATTCCTCCGCCTCTCCATTGTGGGCTTCTAATAGAACCTTGTCTAGCATTTCCTGTACCTTTTTGTTTCCAAGGTTTTCTTCCACCTCCTCTAACTTCAGCTCTTGTTTTAGTACTATGTGTACCTTGTCTTTGTGAAGCTTTAGCTAATACTATGGCATCATAAATAACAGTATCATTTGGTTCTATATTCCATACTTTTTCTTCTAAGTTAATATCTTTTATTTTTTCGCCTTTTATATTTAAAAGTGCTATTTTAGACATACTTCCTCCTCCCATCACAACAACAAAAACTCTATTCGTTTCCTTGTGATGCTTCTTCGATTACTTCAGCACTTTCTTGAGATGATTCCTCTTGCTTTTCAGTGCTAATTTCTAACAATTCTTCATTATTATATTTTAATAATTCTAGTACTTCTCTTTTTTCTTCAGGATTTTTTACAGATGTTCTAATAACAATTAATGATTTTTTTGGTCCAGGAACATTTCCCTTTACTAAAATCAAATTGTTATTCAAATCTATTTCAACAATTTCTAAATTTTGAATAGTAACTGTTTCAAATCCCATATGTCCAGGTAATTTCTTACCCTTAAGAACGTGCATTGGTCTTCTTGATCCCAATGAACCAACACCTCTATGATATTGAGAACCATGTCCCATTGGGCCACGAGTTTGATTATAACGTTTAATAACGCCTTGAAATCCTTTTCCTTTGCTTGTTCCAGTAACATCTACCACTTCTCCAGCTTCGAATAAATCGGCTTTCAATTCTTGTCCTATTTGGTAGTTTGCTACATCTACTCCCCTAATTTCTTTTAAGAAGCGCTTAGGTGTAGCATTTGCTTTTTTAGCATGGCCAATTTCAGCTTTGTTACTTAACTTTTCTCTTTTATTTTGAAAACCTAATTGAATTGCATCATAACCATCATTGTTAGTATTTTTAACTTGCATAACAACATTAGGTTCTATGCTTATCACAGTAACAGGAACTAAAACGCCATCTTTAGTAAATACTTGAGTCATTCCTTCTTTGCGACCTAAGATTCCTTTTTTCATATATCCTCCTATTTTATTTCTATGTCAACGCCACTAGGTAAGTCTAATCTTGTCAAAGTCTCGACAGTTTCCTTACTAGGATTGTTGATGTCTATTAATCTTTTATGTGTACGCATTTCAAATTGTTCACGAGAATCTTTATACTTGTGAACTGCTCTCAATATCGTATACTTTTGAATTTCTGTTGGTAGTGGAATTGGTCCACTTATTTCTCCGCCAGTTCTTCTTACGGCTTCAACTATTCTTCCTGCTGCTTGATCTAATACTCTGTGATCGTAAGCCTTAAGTTTAATTCTAATTCGATTTGCCATCTAATCCTCCCTTCGCTTATATCAATTGTATAAACTTGCTCCGCGTAAATAACCCAATAATCACCAACAACTTTACCTGGTGTATCGGCAACCTTACACATCTAAGCCACAACTTGCTAAATAAGTATATCAAAAGAAAAAAATAAATGCAATACCCAAATTGCATTTAT
>CAYRXC010000014.1:0-20121 GCA_964428195.1 uncultured Muribaculaceae bacterium
AAAAAGATTCTTTGTTATAGTTGAAGAAACTACAAAAGAAGGAGATAAGGAACAATCTTTTAAAAATTACTTTATTGCTAATCCAAAAATATTAAGTCATTCTGAAGAAAAAATATATGCAGAATTTGGTGAAGGTTGTTTAAGTGTAAATAGAGAAGTAGAAGGAATAATACCAAGATATGCAAGAATTACTATTGAGGGCTATGATATAGATGGAAATATTATTACTTTAAGAGGAAGAGAAGAATTATCTATAGCATTTCAGCACGAAATAGATCATCTAAACGGTATATTGTTTGTGGATAGAATTGATAAAGAAAACCCATATAAATATGAAAATACGATGCGTTCAATATAACATCGTATTTTTTTTATAAATCTTTTAGTTTTACACTGACCAATCTAGAAACGCCTGATTCTTGCATAGTTACTCCATACAAGATGTCTGCATATTCCATTGTAGTTTTTTTATGAGTTATCAAAATAAATTGTGTCTTATTCTCATACTCTTTCAAAAACTGCCCAAAATTATTTACATTAACATCATCTAAAGGAGCTTCAACTTCGTCCAATAAACAAAATGGAACTGGTTTAACCTTTAATATTGAAAATAGTAGTGCTATAGCAGTCAAGGCTTTTTCGCCACCACTTAATAATGAAATATGTTGTAATTTCTTTCCTGGAGGAAGAGCGACTATATCTACTCCACTTTCTAGAATGTTGGAAGGATCTGTTAATTTAAGCTCAGCATTTCCTCCACCAAATAATTTCTTAAATATTTCTTTAAATTCAATCTGAATATCTTTAAATGTAGAGATAAAGCTTGATTTCATTATTTGATCCATCTCTTCGATAATAGAATTTAAAGTGTTTTTAGCTTGAAACAAATCGTTTTTTTGAGTATTTAAAAACTCATATCTGTTGTTTATTCTTTCAAATTCTTCTATAGACCCTATATTAATAGATCCCAAGTTTCTTATTTCTTCTTTCAAATTATCTACTCTACTCTTTGCTTCAGTTGGCTCTAAATATAAAATATAATCTCTTTTTGCTTTCTCAAAAGTCATATTATATTCTTCATTTAATGTTAATAATAATTGTTCTAATCTCATTTCAACTCGAGTATTATTTACTTCAATATTACTTATATTATTATTACATTTATTTAATTTAGAATTATATAGTTTTATATCTCTATCAATTATCTCTATTTCTTCATTTAATGAATTAATTAATGAATCTATTTCTTGTTTTTCTTTCGTATATGCTTCTTTCTTTGATAAAGCTTCATAATATTTTTCAATTATTTCATCTTCTTCTTTAGAAATATTTTCTTTCAATGATAAATCAAAATCAATATTTTTAATATTTTCTATATATTCTTCTTTTAATTCATTCTTAATTTTTCTTACTTGTTCTAAAGAAACCATCTTATTTTTTAGTTCATTTAAGTTAGTATTTTTTATATTTATTTTTATATTCAAATTAGATATATTAGTTTCTATTTTAGTAATATCCTTAATTAATATTTCTAATTCTTTTGATTTATTTTCTAAATCTAACTTTTCAGAAATTATTCCACTACTCTTTTTAATGGTTCCACCAGTAATCGAACCACCAACATGTAATAACTCGCCATCCAATGTAACTACTCTATATTTATGATTTATTCTTTTACTTATCCTATTAGCATTATCTATATTATCGACAACAATAATGTTGCCCAATTGATTCATTATTGCAGTTTTATATTTTGAATCATAGTTAACTAAATTAGCCGCTAGATCAATAAAACCGGATTCATTTCTTATTTCATTTAAAGTAGTATCATCTACAAATCTAGCTGATATTTCTGATAATGGTAAAAATGTAGCTCTTCCTAGATTATTTGATTTTAAATAATTAATAGCTTCTTTTGCATCATTATCACTTTGGCACACGATAAATTGAGAAGCAGATGACAATGATATATCTATCATAGTATTGTATTTTGAATCGAAATCAATTAGGTTTCCAATAACACCATAAATTCCATTTAGATTTTTGTTTCTCATTACTGATTGAACAGAATAACTTAAGTTAGAACTATTTTCAATATTGTTTTTAATAATATTTATCTTATATTCTAAATCTATCTTATTTTTCTTTTGAGAATCTAATTTTTGTTCATATGAGTCTCTTTCTTTTGATAAAGAGAATATTTCTTTTTCAAGTTCTAAAATAATAGAGGTTTGTTCCATAGTTTCTTTATCTATTTTATCAAAATCAATATCTAAACTATGCAATTTGTTATTTATATTATTTTTTTGTTCTTTTAAATCTATTATGTCTTGATGATTCTTATTATTATCAACATCATATTTTTTTCTTTCGATTAATATATACTTCTCACTGTTAAGTCTTTCAACTTCTTTAACTTGTTCTATTACTTTATCATTTATGCTTCTTTGTTCTTCCCTTTGCTTTAAGACAATCAATTTTTTTTCTTCTAAAATCGCATACTTCTTTGTCAATTCGTTTTCAATATTAATAAGTTCTTCTTTTAACTCTTGATTTTTTTCAGTATTAGTATTTGATTCAATATTTAATTTTTCAATATCAAATACAATTAAAGATATATCAATATTGTCTAATTCATTTTTATATTCTACGTATTTCTTAGCATTTTCACTTTGATTCTTTAAAGGTTCTAATTGGGATTCTAACTCTACCATTATGTCATTTATTCTACTTAAATTATCATTAGTTCTTCCCAATTTTCTTATTGCATCTTCTTTTCTTTTTTTGTATTTTAATACCCCTGATGCACTTTCAAATATTACTCTTCTTTCTTCGGGTTTATCAGACAATATACCAGCAATATCACCTTGAGAAATAATATTAAAAGATTCTTTTCCAGCACCACTATCGATGAATAAATCTAGTATATCTTTTAATCTACACTTATCTTTATTTATATAATATTCATTTTCTCCAGAATTATAAACCATTCTTTTTATTTCAACTTCACTAAAATCGATGTTTAATTCTCTTTTTGTATTATCAAAAATTAAAGAAACCGATGCATGATTAGAAGGATTCCTTGATTTACTTCCAGAAAAAATAACATCTGTCATAGCTCCTTCACCCCTTAAAGATTTGACAGATTGTTCTCCTAATACCCATCTAACTGCATCGACAATGTTACTTTTACCAGAACCATTTGGACCAACTATTCCAGTTATTCCAGGTTCTAAATCAACAACAGTTTTATCAGCAAAAGATTTAAACCCTTGCGCTATTATTTGTTTTAAATACATATGATCACCTTATTAATTATAATATATTATTGGTTATTTAACAAGAAAAAAGAGCTATTAACTCTTTATGTAATAATATATTAAATATTTTCTACTGAATAAAAATATAGATTGTTCCCTTTCATCTTGAAAGTATATTTAATAGTATTTGATTTGTTTTGAATTTCTTTTGAAGGAATGAATGCAAATTTAGTTCTTCCAAGTATGTTATCTTTGCTATCTATATCCATTGTCTTTCTATAAATACAATCTGGAAGTTTGGTTGATTCATTATACATTACCTGACAAAAAGTATATTTAGTAAATATCTCCAAATATAAACTTCCCTTATTATAACCGATTACTTTCTGATATACATTATATCCAATTGGATCTTTGCCCATTAAAGCTTTACCACAATATTTTCCATCTTTATAATAAAAATCTCCTGTTTCATTAAATATCTTTTCATTTAAGTCTTCTACAACAACATCTTTTTCAAATATTGATGAATAATAATTTATTATTTCTTGTTTATCTACGCATCTTTCTTTTTCATCTTTATAGCTTTCTATATCATCTGCAAACTTTTGTAGTGCTAAATTAAGCAATACATTCTTATCCATATCTTTTACATACTTATTATCTTGTTTATAGTAATATCCAAAATAATTACCAGTAAAATCATTATTAAAAACATTTAATATATTATCTAATAAAGTTTCATTGAATTTAGGATGTACTTCTTGATCTATTAATCCATCTTTAACTTCAACATATTCACCTTCTATGTTTATCTCTTCGTTTGTTTCTTCATCATCTATGTAATCATTTTCTTTGTTATTTACTTCTTTTGGGTTAGCAATCTTCTGTGGAAACATAATCAAAAAAAACATTATTATGCATCCAAACACTAAAAATACAACTGTAAAAGTTTGAAAAAGATTCCTTCTATACATATTAAACCTCATAATTATTATACATTTATTTTAATCTATTTAAATAGAATATATATAACTTTACAGTCTTTTAGTTCTATTTTCTTTGTATGTTCTTCTAAATTGAGAATATTGAAATAAGCTTCTAGTTTCAGCCGCTATCTTAACATCAAATATTATTTCTCCGATTTCATCTTCGATATTCTCATCAAAATCAGTTCTAATTAACAATTGAATATCTGAATCGATATCCCTATCAAATACTTTTCTGTTTGAAAATATAGATTTTAAATGATTTACATTATTTATAGCCTCTACTTTTAATGCTAACGCTAATTTGGTACTTTCATACATAGAATCTAATTTCATATCTGAATATAAATTTAAAACACTATAATTTTGCATCATATATTTCATTTTATTAAAATAATCTTGTATGTCTATCGTATCATATTCATACTCATGATTGTGTAAATATTCGTTGTTCTCTTCGATAAAAGATTCAACTTGTTCCCTAGTTGCATTGTAATCATCGTTATCAAAATTGCCATTAGTTTCTAATATATCAGTTCCATACCTAATAAATTTATAAATCAATTCATTAGTTTTTAATATTCTATCTTTTAATGGAATAAACACTTCCTTATCAGAAGGATTGTTTTTTGAACTCATTTTCAAAATATCATTCATTTAATTCTCCTACCTGTTTATCAAGGGCATCTTTTGCTGCATTTTGTTCAGCTTCTTTTTTAGTGCTCCCTACTCCTTTACCATATATAATGTTTTCTACTTTAACAATAGAAGTAAATTTCTTATCGTGAGCCGGACCTGTTTCATCTACTAAAACATATTCTATTTTTTTATTATCGATTTGAATCTTTTCTTGAAATGATGATTTATAATCTTTAAAATGGGTTTCTTTTTCTACCATGCTTGAAATCAATGTATCATTTATAAATCTCTTTGCTACATTTAATCCTTGGTCTATATATATAGCACCCACAAAAGCCTCATAAACATCTGCCAAGATAGCTTTTCTATATTTGCCACCAGAGGATTCCTCTCCTTTACCAAGTTTAATATATTCATTAAAATTTAATAATAATGCATATTCATATAATGCATTTTCACAAACATAAGAAGCCCTTAATTTTGTCATATCTCCTTCTTCTAAGTCCATGTGTTTATATAAATACTCGCTTACAATTAAATCAACTACTTTATCTCCTAAAAATTCTAATCTTTCATAACTGTCTTTTAAATTATTTTCATTACAGTAGGAAGAATGCATAAAAGCTTGTTCAAATAAGTTCATATTCTTAGGAACAATATTGTATTGTTCTAATATTTTCATAAATCCTCCATCAATATTATTAATTATATCACAATATAATATGATATAATTACATTAGGTGATTAAATGAAATATATATTTATATTTTTTATAAAAGTTTATCAATTGATTCCAGGACCTTGGCATAATTCGTGCAGACATATTCCTACTTGTTCTAATTATTCTATAGAGGCATTCGAAAAACACGGGGCATGGAAAGGATTAATACTTTGCATAAAAAGAATATTAAATTGTACACCCTGGGGTACTATGGGTATAGATTTAGTACCAAATAAGGAGAAATCATGAAAAAAATACTTTTACTATTATTATCAATACTAATATTTTCAGGTTGTAGTGTTACACCCAATTCTTTAGAAAATATTATTATTTACACATCAAATTATCCTATTGAATATATTACTACTCTATTGTATGGTGAACATAGTAGGATATTTAGCATATATCCAAATGAAATAATCGAAGTATCCGATGCATTACTAGAGGATTATAGTAAAAGTGATCTATTTGTTTACAATGGCTTATCTAATGAAAAAGATTATGCCGTAAAAATGTTAAATTATAATAAAAAACTTATGATCATAGACGCTGCTATGGGGATGGAGTACACCCATTCGATAGAAGAACTATGGATTAATCCTTCGAACTTCTTAATGCTTACTCAAAATATCAAAAATGGTTTTAATGAATATATAAGCGCAACATATTTAATAAACGAGATCGAAGATAACTACGAAAAAATAAGACTTGAAGTATCAGAGCTGGATGCTGCATTTAATATAATGGCAGAAAATTCAAATGATAAGAACATTTTAATATCTAACGATTCATTGTCTTTCTTATCAAAATATGGTTTAAATGTTATATCTTTAGATAAAGATACTGAATTAATTGATAAAAGAAAAAATGATGCTTTAGAATTAATAGAAAGCGGTAACATAAAATATATTCTTTCAATAAAAGATGAGGAATTATCAGAAGACATAGAAAAATTTATTGTTGACAACAAATTAGAAAAAATAACATTTGATCCAGCAACAATTGAAACAGAAAATAAAACATACATTGATATAATGTATGGAAATATTGACGAAATAAAAAAGGAATTATATTGATAATTCCTTTTTAATACTTTTCATTTAGTACTTGATAGAATGCTTGTTCATGTGAACATACTGGACACACTGTTGGTGCAGTTGTACCTCTATGAACATAACCACATTCTCTACATACCCACTCTACTGATTCTTCTTTTTCAAATACTCTTCCCATAGTTACATTAGAAAACAATTTTCTATATCTTTCTTCATGTCTTTTTTCTATGCCAGCTATGTTTTCAAATAATTTTGAAATATCTAAAAAACCTTCTTGTGCAGCAGTTTCTGCAAATTCTTTGTAAAGTACTTCCCATTCTTCGTTTTCACCTTTTGCAGCGAAATCTAAATTTTCTGATGTTGTTCCAATCTCTCCTGCAGGGAATGTAGCAGTTATCTCTAATTTTCCTCCACCCAACTTTTTATAAAATAATGATGCATGTTCTTTTTCATTTTCAGCAGTTTCTAAAAATACTGCCGCTATTTGCTCAAAACCCTCTTTTTTTGCTTTTGAAGCATACATTGAATACCTCATTCTAGCTTGACTTTCTCCAGCAAAGGCTTTTAATAAGTTTTTTTCAGTTTTAGTTCCTTTTATCATTTTTCCTCCTTCAATAAAAATTCTAATTTGTTTTTTAGGTAGTATACTTCTTTACAACCCATAAATATTATAACATCATTTTTATAAAAAAGAAGTGGTTTTACGATTTCTAATGTTTTCTCATCTAAATAATTGTCAATATTTAAGTAATGTCCATTATTTAATAAATTCAATATCAAATATGGATCTACTCCTTCATAATCTTCTTTCTTTTCTCTATCACTCATTATGTCAGTAATATACACAATATCTGATTCTTTAAGTACATTAGCATACTCTTTATACAATGCTTTTGTTCTAGAAAATGTATTTTCAAAGAATACTGACACTATCTTTCTATTTGGATATTTTTGTCTAGCTGAATCAATAGCAGTTTTAATTTCAGTAGGATGATGAGCATAATCATCTATTAAAATAGTGTTGTCAATTATTGTTTCTTTAAATCTCCTTTTTGCACCTTTAAATTCAAATAGATACTTCTTAATATCTTCAATTGAAACATTGTTTAAATAGCAATACAATATAGCTGCAGCTGAATTTAATACCATATGTTTTCCATATAAATTAATTTTAAAATTTCCTAATGAAATATTTTCATAAATTAATTCGAAAGAAGATCCAGTTTCATCTAATTTTAAATTATCGATTACTAGATTATTATCCTTATTGAAACCATAATATATTATGTTACCTACATTTAAACTTCTTATGTTTAGATCATCACCACATCCTATGATTGTTCTACTAGCGTGTGTTAAAAACTCTTTAAAAGCATCTTTAATATCTTCTAAATCTTTAAAATAATCCATATGATCAGTATCAATATTAGTAATAATTATATCTTTTGGATAATAATGCAAAAAGTGTCTCTTAAATTCACATGCTTCTATTATAAATTTGTTATTTTCTTTATTAGCATATCCACTTCCATCTCCTATCAAATAATTAGTTCCAACAGTGTTCTTTAAAATATAAGAAATAAGAGATGTTGTAGTAGTTTTACCATGAGTTCCACAAATAGCCAAACTATCGTATTGATCAACCAATTTACCAAGCATTTCAGTATATTTATATATTTCCAAATTAAGTTCTTTTGCTTTTTTTAACTCAATATTTGAATCATCAAAAGCATTTCCAACAACAATGGTTAAATCTTTATTTATATTTTGCTCATCAAAAGGCAATATTAAAATGTTTCTTTCTAACAAACCTTCTTCCGAATATAGATGATGTGTAACATCAGAACCTTGTACATAGTTTCCCAAATCAAATAGGATTTGAGCTAGAGCACTCATTCCTGAACCTTTTATTCCAATAAAATGATATTTCACTTATATCCACACTCCAAATCCAATTCCTGCCATAGATAATAGCAATCCAACTACCCAAAATAGTTTTACTATATCTGGTTCAGACCATCCTAGTTTTTCAAAATGATGATGTAAAGGAGTCATTAAGAAAATCTTCTTTTTAAAATATATAATCGATACTGTTTGTAACAATACAGCAAGAGTTTCCAACACAAATACACCTGCAATAACAATCAAAGTTAACTCATGATCAGTAATAATAGCAATAGTTGCCAAAGTAGCTCCTAAAGAAAGTGAGCCAGTATCTCCCATAAATATCTTTGCGGGGTATGCATTAAAGAATAAAAATCCCATGACTGCTCCAGTAATAACAAAAGATAATATCGCTAATGATTCATATCCAGAAACCCAAGTTGAGCCCCATGCAATAATGCCTAATGATAAGAACCCTATGACAGATAAACCCGAAGCCAAACCATCTAAACCATCTGTTATATTTACTGCATTAGAAAATCCAACCAAAACAAATAACAAGAAAAAACCATAGAATACTCCCATATCTATTTTTATATTCAATGTATATATTTCAAGTATTGGTTCTCCACCATTATTAATAAATATTATTAAAAACAATACAGCAATTACAAATTGCAAGAATAGTTTTTGTATTACTGATAATCCATTATTAGTTTTCCTTTTTAGACTAATATAATCATCTAAAAAACCTATAATAGAATAACCAAAGAATACTAATAATACAATTCCAACATTATAATTAAATTCTAATTTACCTAGTAATATTAAAAATAATACCGTTAGAAATGTCGATACAATAAATATAATGCCTCCCATAGTAGGTATTCCTTTTTTATTATTATGCTTTTCTTCTAAGTGTACACTAATATTTTGTCCAACCTTTTTTTTCTTTAAATATGGGACAATAATAACGCCTAATATGATTGCAACAAAGAAACTAATCATCATTGCTAATACTGATTTTGCTAATATCAACATAATCTTCACCTCTAATATAGTAACATTATACTACAATTTTATCCCCAAACAATATTTTGAGGATCTACTCTTTCGTTCTTTACATCTTCTATTATAGAACCACTATTCATCTTTATAACTCTATCTCCTATACTTGCTATTCCAGGATTGTGAGTTACTATTATCATAGTTGTTTCATATTTTTCATTGGCATCAACCAATGCCTTAAGCACTTTTTTACCAGTTTCTTCATCTAAAGCTCCAGTTGGTTCATCGCAAAACATAATTTGGGGTTTTTTTGCTAGTGCTCTAGCGATACTAACTCTTTGTTGCTCTCCTCCAGATAATTCATCCATTTTTTTTGTAGAATGATTCTTCATATCTACTATTTCAAGAATTTCATCAATATTAATTTTTTTTCTAACCAATGAACTTCCTATTTCAACATTTTGTCTTACATTTAAGTTTTCTAACAGATTATATGTTTGAAATATAAATCCAATATTCTTTTTTCTAAACTTTGTTAATTCTTTTTCATCATATCTTGATATATAATCTTTTCCTACTTTAATCTTGCCTTTAGTTGGTTTATCTAACCCAGAAACACAATTCAATAAAGTTGTCTTTCCACATCCAGAGGGTCCTAGTATTACAAGTATCTCTTTTTTGTTGATTATCAAATTAACTTTATTTAAAGCATTAATTTTACTTTTTCCTAAAGTAAATGTTCTATATACATTACTTAACTCAATATACTTTCTCATAATTACTCCCTCTTCAATGATACCGCTAAAGGTATTCTATTAAGTGTCTTTTTTGATATAAACATAGCAATATAATATCCTACTAATAATACCACTAATCCAATAAAAGCCTTAATATATGAAATCGAAATAGGAATAGCAAATTCTATATCTTTAGTTAATATTGATACTATATATTTTAGTATATATATCATTGCTGGAATTGATAACAAATAAGAAACAATAATAAATGGTGTATACATATTTAATACGATTGAATTAATCTCTTTTTTCTTATAACCTATAGCTTTCATAAGTGCTATTGTCCTTCTGTTTTCTTCTATTACTATGTTTGCAATTATAAGAACAATAATAAATACCATAATTGCTGCAAAAATGATTACTACATATAAAGATAAGTTATATACTTCTAAAGCAGAGTTCATATTTCTTTCTAAATCTCTTACACTAAATAATCCGGAAATATTTTGTATTTCTTCATTATCTATATTTGAATACTTAGAGTATGTGCTATCCTTAGAATATTTCTTATTATAAGATAGTTCCATATTCATTGCTTTAGAAAATTCTTCTCTATTTACATAAGCTACAAATCCATTATATGATTCAGCAATATCAGATACTACATATTTAAAATCTAAATCTTTAAATACAATTTTATCTCCAATGTTTATACCTATTACTCTTGCAATGTTTTCATTGATTATTATTTTTCCTTCACTTAAATCAGAACTTATCTTATTATTTTTATTGTTGTATAATTCAAAGTAATGTAATTCCTTATCTATTCCTTCAATACTTACATTGTTTTTTGAATCTTCTTTTCGTTCTTTTAATTCTTTAATATTATCATCTTTATCATATACCTTTTTTATTTCAAAAGTCCTTGTTAATATTAAGTCATCAACCAAGTTTATTTCTTTACTTGGCTTAATATAATTAACTACGTAATCATATTTTATACTATTGAAACTACTACCTATAATATAAGAGAATAGATTATATGCTATAAGAATGAAGACAATCAATAATCCAGTTAAAAATGAAGACAAAGATACGATGAATAGTTTACCAATAGACCTATTAGCTAAAGAAATTCTAAGTCTTTCTTTAAAAGGAAGTATTGTTGTTATTCTTGAAACTAATCTGCTTATTAAATTTACTTTTATATTGCTTCCTTCTTTTAATAAATATAATGCTTTATGTCTTAGCATATATAAAAATATAAAATAAGTTAAAATTGACAATACAATTACAGGTATAACAGTACTTCTAATCAAATAAGAATAATTAAATGATATTGGCAATACTGGAAGATTAAAAAAACTTATAAATAACTCGGTTACTATTGGATGTAATAAATACCCAAGTGAAAATCCTAATATTCCTCCAACTAATCCACCTATTATTGGATATAATAAATAAGATATTGCTATTGAAGATCTACTATATCCTAATGCTTTTAATACTCCAACTTGTAATCTTTCATCATCGATTCTCTTTTTAGCAATTACCAATATTATTATTGCAGATACGCCTAATAATAAATATAAAAAGCTTTCAGCAAAAAGTCTATCACTTTTAAATTCCATTTCAGGGCTTTTTATTCTTGCAAGTCTGATATAATCATTCATAGATAAACTAATCTTACTTTCATTTTTTAATATGTCATCTGTTCTATTTCCTTCTTTATATTTAATACTGTTTACTTTTTCTTCTACTCCATTAAATGCCTTATAATCATCATTTGTCATAAATATAATATTATGTTTTTCTTCATCAAACATAGGAGAAGATATATTTATTAATGGATACATAAAATCAGATGCATATGCAAATCCAACTATTTTATATTCTTTGTCTCCCACTTTGATTTTATCTTTGATTTTTAAATTGTTCTTATTAGCGTAACCATCTAAAATTGTAATTTCTCCACTAGATGTTGGAAAACTTCCCTTTACTAAATATGGTTTATTTATCTTTTTATCTTTGTTATAGGCAAATACCCTGTACATTATATCTTCTTCTTGACCTAATTTACTTGCGGATATTTCATAACTGAATTTATATCTTCTAGATAGATCTCTTAGTACTTCTGCATTTTTATCTTTATTAATATCATATTTTTGAAATATTAAATCAATCTTTTTTAAAAATTCTTCAGTACAATTATTACTACTTGTACACATCAAATACAAATTAATAATGTATTGTTCATCTGGAGTAAATTCATATGTTCCTTTAATATTCAATATATCAGAATAAGTATAAGTGTTTTTATAATCGATATCTACAGAAAAACTTAAATCTTCTACATTTTGGCTTATCAAATATTTATCGTGAGCACCTTCAATTCTATCTACAGCTAAACTCATCATAGTATATATACTTGTAGACAAAAAAACTAACAATATAATTCCCAACAATTGCAATTTTTTCTTTTTTAAACTAGAAAATGAATTTATAAATAACATTCTCATTATGCCCACCTAATTTCACTAATTTTTTTTCTCTTTTTGTTCTTAGTAATTTCTACTATTTGACCATTTTTCATTTTTATTACTGTATTTGCAAAATCCCCAATGCTTGGGTTATGAGTAACTATTATTATTGTAGTTTTATTTTGTTTATTTATTTTTTCTAACAATCTTAATATTTGCTTCCCTAACTTTTCATCTAATGCTCCAGTTGGTTCATCACAAAACAATACTTTAGGATTTTTTACCAAAGCTCTTGCAATAGATACTCTTTGTAGTTGCCCCCCACTCATTTGAAATGGGAACTTATTTCTATGTTCAAACAAACCAACAAGTTTAATTGTTTCTTTTATATCTAATGGCTCATTTGCAATATGTGAGGATAATTCAATATTTTCTTTTGCTGTTAAATTAGGTATTAAATTATATGATTGAAAAACAAATCCAGGTACTTTTCTAATATACTCTACTCTTTTTTTCTCATCATATAAACTTATGTCTTCTTCTTTAAAAAAAACATGTCCTTCAGTAACATAATCTAACCCTGACATAATATTTAGTAAAGTACTCTTTCCACTTCCTGATGGTCCTAAAACAACAATTATTTCTCCCTCATTAAGTTCTAAATTAATATTATCTAATGCTCTTGTTTCAAATTTGTTTTTTTTATAAATCTTATTAACATCTGTTAATCTAAAAATTAATGACATAAAGGCCTCCAAATCAATATTATTATATCATATAGAATCATATTTTATTTAAGAAATCTAATAATATGTTATATTTTTTCTTTTAAAAATTATTGTTGCTTTATTGATTTAAATATAATATAATTATTTTGTTAGCGTATGCTAACTGGAGGCAATATGTTAGATATTAAAAATATAAAAGTTATCACTGATGAAAAAGAAATATTAAACAATTTTAGTTTAAAAATTGAAAACAAAGAAATACATGCTCTAATGGGCAAAAATGGTATAGGAAAAAGCACTCTTGCAAATGCTTTAATGGGAGACCCAAGATATGAAATAAAAGAAGGAACTATTTCTTTTTTCAATGAAGATTTGTTAAAGATGACCGTTGATCAAAGAGCAAAAAAAGGAATGTTTCTTGCTATGCAATACCCTAGTGAATTAGATGGAATATCAAATTTAGACTTTATTAAAAACGCTATAAACTCAAGAAATACCAATAAAATTAATACTCTAGATTTATACAAAACTATAGAAGACTCTAAAGATAAATTATTATTAAAAGATGATTTTATTAAAAGAAATGTTAATGTAGGTTTTAGCGGTGGTGAAAAAAAGAAAAATGAGATTGCTCAAATACTTATGCTAAAACCAAAATTAATTATTCTAGATGAAATTGATTCTGGTTTAGATGTAGATGCTGTTAAGTTAGTTGGAAAAACACTAAAAGATTACTATGATTCTAATGATCAAGTATCATTCTTAATAATTACACACCACACTAATATATTAAAATACTTAAAACCGACTCACGTTCACATTTTAGATCAAGGTATGATAACTCAAACAGGAGATAATTCTTTAGCTGAAAAAATAGAAAAAGAAGGATACAAGTCATGATTGAAATCTATGAAAATACAACTCTTACTATTGATAAAGTCATAGATGATGAAATAGTAATAAACAAAGATTTAGATTTAGAATTAGATTTAACTAAGTACTTAAATTTAATTCTAAACATTACTATATCTAAAAAAGTAAAAAGCAATATATATGTTATTACTAAACAAAACGCAAAATTGAATATTACTATAAACGTTGAAGAAGATTCATCTGTTAATTGTTTTTTTGCATTTTTTAATAAAAAATCAAATATAGATTTAAAAGTAAATTTATTAGGAAACAATAGCAACTCAAACATTAAATTACTCAATCTCGCTAATAATAGTACTAATACATTCAATTCTATTATAAATCATTTAAATAACAATACTAATTCAATGATTAATAATTCATTAATATTAACATCTAATTCTTATTGTACTAGTGCTATAAAAAGCAATATTAAAAACAAATCACTTAATTCAAATTCAAAGCAAAACATTGAAGCAATAATATTAGATGATAAATCAAAAATAGAAATGACTCCAATTTTATATATTGACGAAAATGAAGTATTTGCCAATCACTCATCAAGCATTTCAAAAATTAATGATCAAGATTTATATTACATTATGAGCAAAGGAATTAGTAAAGAAGAAGCTAATAAAATGTATGCATTGAGTTTCTTTATTAAACATACTCCGAGTGAAAAAATTGAAATAATCGAAAATATGATTGAGAGGATATTATGAATAGAGAAGATTTTCCTATGTTAAATCAAAAATATGTGTATTTTAACAATGCGGCTACCACATACAAACCTAATTCAGTAATAGATGAAATAAATTATTATTATAAAAACTATAATAGCAACATTAATAGAGGTGTAGATAGTTTATCATTTAAAGTAACAAAAAAATATGAAGAAGCAAGAGAAAATGTTGCTAATTTTATTAATGCTAAAAAAGAAGAAATAATATTTACTAGAGGAACAACCGATAGCATTAACTTAGTTGCTAGATCATTAGAAGATATAATAGATAAAGAAGATCAAATAATAATATCTGTAATAGAACATCATTCAAATTTTGTTCCTTGGCAAAAACTATGTAAAAGAAAAAATGCAAAGTTAATAGTTCTAGATGTAAACAAAGATGGCACTATTTCATTAGATTCTTTAAAAGAACATATAAACAGTAAAACAAAGATTGTAGCGTTAAATCACGTTTCTAACACAATGGGTGGAACAAATAATATAAAAGAAATATCAAATATTGTTCATCAATTTAATTCACTATTATTAGTAGATGGTGCTCAAGCATTCTCTTCTTTAGATATTGATGTAAAAGATTTAGATGTAGACTTTTATGCTTTTTCTTCTCATAAATTATATGGACCTATGGGCCTAGGAATATTATATGGTAAAAAAGAAATATTAGATAAAATGGAACCAGTAGTATATGGAGGAGAAATGATAGAATCAGTATCTATAGATAATACTACTTACAAAGAAACTCCTTATAAATTTGAAGCAGGCACTATGATGGTCCCTTCTGTATTAGGATTTTCAAAGGCATTAGATTATTTAAAAACAATTAAAACTAACAATATTCATAATCATATATTTGAATTAAGAAAATATTTAATTGATAGATTAAATGAAATAGATAATATCATAATTTTTAACAAAGATAACATTAATAGTTCTATCGTATTATTTAATATAAATAACATTCATTCTCACGATATAGGAAGTCTACTTGATAAATACGACATAATAGTAAGAGCTGGTCATCATTGTGCTGAACCATTTATGAAGTATTTAAATATTAATTCTGCTGTAAGAATAAGTTTAGGACTATATAATACCAAAGAAGAAATAGATAAGTTGATTGGAGTATTAAAGAAGGCAGGTGACTATATTAATGAGCTATACTAAAGAAATATATAGAGATATTATTTTAGATCATGTCGAAAACCAAAGAAATAGTAATAAAGACATAAATGATAAATATAATAAAGCATATGTCAAGAATCCCTCTTGTGGAGATGAGATTACACTATATGTTTATATTGAAAAGGATTTAGTAAAAGATATTACTTATCAAGTTAATGGTTGTAGCATATGCAAAGCATCTACTTCCATTATGAGTGAACTTTTATTCAACAAATCCATTAAAGAAATAGATTTAATTATCGAAAACATAAATAAGATGTTAAGTGGCATAAAATATGATAATAAATTAATAAAAGATGCTATTGTATTTGAAGGAATAAAAGATTTGCCTCCTAGAATAAAGTGTGCCCTACTCCCTTATAATGCATATAAAAAATCTTTAGGAGATAACCATGAATGATTATAAATATGGATTTAATGATGGAGATATAGGACTTATAAAATTTGATGAGGGGCTAAACGAAAACAAGATAAAAGAAATTTCAAAAATTAAAAATGAACCAGATTGGATGTTAGATTATAGATTAAAAGCATATAAAAAATTTAATGAATTACAACTTCCAAATTGGGAAAAGATAGAAAAAATAGATCTTAATTTTGATGATATTCATTACTATTTAAAAGCAACAGATGATGTATCAGATTCTTGGGATAAAGTTCCAGAAGCAATAAAGAATACTTTTGATAAGATAGGTATTCCAAATGCAGAAGAAAATTTTTTAGATGGAGTTGCTACTCAATATGAATCAGAAATGGTTTATCATAGTATGAAAAAAGAACTAGACAAAAAAGGTATTATATTTTTAGATACTGATACAGCACTTAAAAAACACCCAGAATTATTTAAAAAGTACTTTGGACAGTTAGTACCATATACCGACAATAAATTTGCAGCATTAAACTCTTCTGTGTGGTCTGGTGGCACATTCATATATATACCTCAGGGAATAAAACTAGATAAACCTCTTCAATCATATTTTAGAATGAATTCAAATAAATTTGGTCAATTTGAAAGAACAATAATAATAGTAGATGATAACTCATCCATAAACTATATTGAAGGTTGCACTGCCCCACTTTATTCAAACGATTCATTGCATGCATCTGTAGTAGAAATATTTGTGGGTAAAAACTCTACTTGTAGATACACAGCAATACAAAATTGGTCAAACAACGTATATAACCTAGTAACCAAAAGAGCTATATGTGAAGAAAATGCTCTAATGGAATGGGTAGATGGTAATATAGGATCAAAATACAATATGAAATATCCTTCAGTAATATTAAAAGGTCAAGGATCAAAAGGAACAACTATATCTATTGCAGTTGCAAATAATCAAATACAAGATGCAGGAGCAAAGATGATTCATCTAGCACCAAATACATCATCAAAGATAATATCTAAAGCCATATCAAAAAATGGAGGAATAAATAATTATAGAGGAACAGTAATACATTCAAAAGATGCAATAAATTCAAAAACATCAGTAGAATGTGATACTTTACTCTTAGATAATATATCTAAATCAAATACGATACCTTTTTCTAAGATTGAAAACAATTCATCAACATATAAGCATGAAGCAAAAATATCAAAAATTGATGAGAAAGTTCTCTTTTATATTATGAGTAAAGGAATAAGCGAAGAATTAGCAAGAGAAATGATTATAATGGGCTTTATTGAACCATTTACAAAAGAATTACCAATGGAATATGCTATTGAATTAAATCAACTATTAAAACTCAATATGGAGGGATCAATAGGATGATTGAATTAACACCTTCTCAAATAGAATATTTAATAGCTATATATGAAGTATCAACAAATGATGAGATTACTATTACAAAAATATCTAAACATTTAAAATATAGTAAACCAAGTGTAGTTAGAGCTCTTAAAAACTTAAGTAATTTAAAACTAATTACATATACTAATAAGATAACTATAACTGAATTAGGAAAAACATATATTAATAATATTTTAAGAAAAGATAATATACTTCAAATATTTTTTACTGACGTACTCAAAATAGATAAAGATATTGCAATTAGAGATTCAGAAAGCATTAAAAATTCAGTATCTTGTTATACAATTACAAAATTAGAACAATACTTAAAAAAGACATTAAACATTGAAACACAAGACATAGACAATTATTGTATAAATAACAATCCATGTATTAATTGTAAAGGAAAACAGGAATAATCCTGTTTTTTTATGATTGTTTAACCCATGTTCCTGTTTGAGATGGTGCTGTATATGTGCCACCAATTTTAAAACCATTATATGCATCATAGAAAGATTGAGATATAGAACCCGTTGCAATAGTTATATTAGATGGGATTGTTACACTTTTTAGTTCATTATTTCGAAAAGCATAATTTTCTATACTTGATACACTTGTTGGAATTGTTACACTTGTTAATTGATTATTAGAAAAAGCTGAATCTCCTATACTTGTTACACTATTTCCTATTGTTACACTTGTTAGTTGATTAGAAGCAAAAGTATAATTTCCTATAGTTGTTACATTGTTTGGAATTGTTACACCTGTTAGGCTATTATAATGAAAAGCATATTTTCCTATAGTTGTTACATTATTTGGGATTGTTACACTTGTTAGATGATTATTAGCAAAAGCATAATCGTCTATAATTGTTACACTATTTGAGATTACAATGTTATCTCTTCTTGCTCCTCCATAACTTTCTAATATTGATGTATTTTCACTTCCATCGGGATTCCTTGCATATATGAATGCTTGATAGTCAGGAAGCTGATTGTCATTAAATGCACCTTCTCCCATATTTGTTACACTAATTGGAATTGTTACACTTGTAAGTTGATTATCTTCAAAAGCATAACTTCCTATACTTGTTACACTATTTGGAATCGTTATACTAGTAAGTTGATTAGACTTAAAAGCATAACTAAATATTGAACCAATTCCATCAGGAATTGAAACGCTTGATAAATAATTATTTGAAAAAACTCCAGCATGAATAAAATTCAAAGAATCAGGAATTACAATATCAGTAATCATATTATAAGAAAAAGCTTCCTGACCTAGATAAATCAAGTTAGATGGTAGTGTTACACTTGTTAATTGATTCCGAGAAAAAGCTTGATTAGATATATCTATAACACTATTTGGTAAATCAAGACTAGTTAATTGATTATTATAAAATGCAATACTCCCTATACTTGTTACATTATTTGGGACAACAATACTTGTAAGCTGATTATCTCTAAAAGCTTGATTTCCTATGCTTGTTACACTGTTTGGAATTGTTACACTTGTTAGTTGATTATTTGAAAAAGCGCTATTTCCTATTATTTTAACAGGCAAGCCTTCTATTATTGATGGAATTATTACATCTTTATCACAAGTATTATCATAATCAGTTATTGTTATATATGTTGTATTGTTTGTATAAGAAAAACAAGAAACAGGAGTAGATATTTTACATTCTCCTTCATATGGTATTAGTTGAATTTCCTCGTCTGTATTTCTTTTTAATGCACACCATTTATCATTATGGACTGCAAGGGATACTGTTCCATCATCGAATACTTTTATTGAACCGTTTTCTGGCAATTCTCCTTGTAATTCAAATGAATCGTTAACAAATTCTTTATTCTCAATAATATATTCTTTTTCTAAAGCGTATTTAGAATATTCTTTTTTAGCTTCATTTAGTAACTTATTTGCGGATATTTCAAATGCAGTTTTTTTTGAGTCATCTATTAAATTTAGAACTCTAGGAACCGCTATAGCTA
>CAYRXC010000015.1:0-19807 GCA_964428195.1 uncultured Muribaculaceae bacterium
CTAAATATTCTGGATATCCTTCATCATATGTTATTGGTACTTTTGCATATCTAATGTAATAATCATCATTATAACTTAACTCTACTCCCTCATAATCAGTATACCAACCATTAAATCCTTTATCAGTAGGTCTATTTGTAAAAGGATTCTCAATTAATTCTATTACTATATAATCGTCAGTAAAATTTAGTGGAGTACCATTATCATTTACTGGATAAAATTTATTATATTCGTATGTATCTTGAGCTTCTGTTAATGAAACATATCCCTTAAAAGTTGTATTTAAATCTGTAGAATAATAAGTAACTTTTGTATCGACTAATTTTGAATCAGGATAAATATTTTGATCATCTCCACTTGGCAACAATCCATTAGAACTTTCTGTATAGTTTAGGCCCTTATAATAATAGTAGTCTTTTGTTCTATCGTCTAATACAACTACGTTTGAGTATACTCCACTTAAATCTTGGTCTATATCAATAATGTAAGGAGAGTTTAAATCTCCTAAGGTTAAAACAAAAGTAATTGCATAAGCAACTATAACTAAAAATATAGCAGAAATAATAAAAATATTTAAATATGCTTTTTTTAGTTTATTCATTTTTAACCTCCTTTTTCTATGTTTCCTCGGCTACAAGTTGCAAATCGATTACCACATCCGATGTTGCAGCATTGTTTTCGCAATCCACATCTTGTCCTTCAACCCAAATATAGATTCTTACTTTTGTTATACCGCCGTCTATAGCAAATAATCTGCTTGTTGTTGTATTGTTTCTTGATGTAAAGACATCTATTGGTACTTTTAAAAACGAATTAGGATAATAAATTGAATTGGCTTCTTTGGATTTTATATTCATACTTCTATTTATTTCAGAAATAACTCCATAATATTCGATTCTTTGAGCATTATTTTCTTGTGTTGAAATACCATATAAGTCCCTAGCATATTCTACTGCCATAGCTGTATGTGTATCATAATTTGGTTCCCAAATATATGCCTTATTAGCATTTTTTAAATTTTGAATTTGATTTAAATTTGAATTTTCTGGCAAAGATCCTTGATTAAGAAATCCTATTCTAAAAGCATTATCTATTCCTCTACCTTCACCTTGAGAAATGCTTACCTTCGAAATGGAATCAAGTCCGAGTGTTCTTCTGTAAGAAGTTTTCAAAAACAAATCAAAAGCCAAAAAATGTGCATTAGGATCTTCTCCATATGTGTTTTTTTCTATGCTTCTTTCAGCGGAAAGATAGTATTCTCCATCTAGATCCATATCCTGCTTTCCATAATATAATTTCAAAAGTCCGTTTTCTATTGTACCCCCACTAGATACAGGTTTAATGCTATTTGGGATTTGATTAAGGTTGTTTGGATATGTTGTGTTAGCATCTACTAAATCAACAATTCCTATTACCCCTTTCCAATTTCTTCCATCCGTAGATATCTCCATTCCACCTCTGGATACTATTTGAATATCAAAAGAGTTTAATTCAAATATTTTATTTGCAGAAAACCAAGCATATGTTGTAGTTGATAGGAGCAACGCCGTTAGAAATAACCAAATGAACATGATATATTTTCTATTCATCTTTTTTCTCCCTTAAATCAACGTAGCTTTCAATTATTCTCATGCTGACTTTTATTTCTCCACCTATCAAATGATCTAAACAGTCAGGATCGTCTCCTTCTAACCAAATAACAACAGTATACTTGTCCTTTTCATCTGTTTTTAATCCCTTACGTTGTTCAATGATTGCTTTTTCTTTCGAAAAAAATTCAATAGTATCTTTTTCTGGTTTCTTAGTAACATCATTGACTTTTGCATAAACAAATTTTTCCTTATTTCTAATTATCATTATTCTAATAGCATCATCAACATTTTTTATAACATCATCTATGGTCAACTCATACCAATAGTCTACTACTTCTTCTCCATTATTTTTAATATAAAAAGTATATGCTATATAATTTTCTCCGTTGTGAGATCCACCCTTATGTTCAGCAATATCTTGAGGTAACCAATTGATAGAAATGTTGTCCATAAACTCTACGCCTTCGGCATAAAATTTTAATCTTTCGTGTTCTAACTCTTCTTCGTCAAACATTACTAAACCACTTTTTAAAGCTAAATTCGGGTCCAAAGTTATTATGAAATCTCCACCTCTATAAACCAAAGAGAGAATAGAAAATATAATCAATAGAAAAAGCAATAAAATGAAAATGATTAAAAATAATTTTTTAATTCTTTTTTCTCTTTTATCAATATGTTTTGCTGTAACCTTTATAGTACCAACCGCCATATTATCTCCTACTATATTAACTTATATAAGAATACCACAACAAAAGCATTTTTTCAACAATACAAAGAAATATATATTAGCGTTATTTTGATACTTTTAGTGTAAAATTAGTGTAAAAATGATGTGGATCTTTTTATCAATGATTATAAATGTGTTAACATTTATACATAGAAAGGGGTATGTATATGTATAATTATAGTAAAATTAAACTAGTTGTTGCATGTTTATCTCTTTTTCTATTAATTGGTATAGTTCAAGACACATATGCAAAATATAACACAGAAGCTACAGGTGACGCAAATGTAAACATATCAAGATGGCAAATAAGTATAAATAATCAGGATATTATATCCAATTCGTTTATAACGAATGTTATTACCCCAGTTATGATAAGTAATCAACATGTAAAAAATGGTACAATGGCACCACTTTCAGAAGGCTATTTTGATTTAGTAATAAATTATGCAAATGTAGATGTTTCCTTTGCATATGATATTACTACAGAAATAAGTTTATTAAGTTCAGTTACTGATTTACAAGTAACCGGATATTCGGAGAATGGCGGAACAGTTATTCCATTATCTGGATCTTTAGACATAGATGGATCAATTTTATTAAGCGAACCAGTAAGGACAAAAACAATAAGAATATATATTACTTGGGATGATTCTCTAACAGAAACTATGAATAATGATGATGACACAATGGCATCTATCAATTTAGGAAAAGCAATTTTAAGCGTAAATTTAAACTTTAGTCAAATAACTAATTAGATTGATTAGCATATAATTTAACATTGACAACTATTTGTGTCTCTGCTGGATACAATTCTTTAAAGTTGTATGAATCATGCCCCCATTGGGTATCTTCAGCATCATCTCCACCTTCAAAAGGCCAATTAACGGTAACTTGAAAATCAGTTTCTCCGTTTAACGGTGGTAAAACAGTTTCGGTTAATGAAAACTCAATTGTAAACGGATAATCATCCAAAAGCATTTCTTCTAATGTTTCACTTGAATATGTTGGCGAAGAATATGTATCAGTTAATATTTTAATGCTTAATATTTCATAAGATATTGATGCCGATGTGTCTCCATAATTTACTATGTTTATAAAATTATTATATTCATCCATTCCAGGATATAAATCATCTATTTCAAATTCAATATATTCAACAATTTCTTCTCCGCTTGCAAATTCTATTCTCCAAGCTTTTACATAAGTAGATATACTGTTAGATATTGTATTAGAATAAACAAACCAAGCAAAAGTATTGAAAGTCAACATTATTACTAGAAGCAATAAAACTTTCAGACGCATACTTTTTTTTAATACTTTTACAATGTCTTTATTCTCTTTCATCCTCTTCTTCTTTGACCTCTTTATCTTTCTGTCTATCGATAATTTCTAAAAAAATCAAAATAGCTACTGGAAGAACTATCAATGTATAAAAACCTATAGGGTTGTTGATTATTTTATTTATGAAACTTAGTAATTTGGTTTTAAATAATACTCTTCCATATATTTGGTCCTCGTTAATCATAGGATCTTCCGTAGGATTAGCAATTCCCTTTGTTTTAAATGTTATTGGGTTCTCATTATTGTTGATTTCTATAACTCTATGTGTAATTATTTTGTCTTTGAAGTCCCCTTCTTTTCCCATATAAACCAAATCATCTCCAACTTTTATAGTGTTTGGTTTAACTTCTTTAATTAATATGATATCCATAACCTTATATTCGGGCTCCATGCTTCCTGTTGCTATAGTAAAAATCCTATATCCCAATATTGAAACGTTATTATTAAACACTCTTTGAGTAATAATTATTCCCATTACTAAAACAATTAAAATAGTACTTAATACTTTAATGGTTTTCCAAAAATATTTTAGTATTTTATTATTTTTTATTTTTTGCATTTTTACCTCTCAACTTTAGATTTAATAATGTTTTTGTATATTCATTTATTGCCATTTTAAATATTTTTTCTATTTCTTTTTCGTCTGCCAATGTTTGATTTTTGATTAATTTGTATTGATCAGAAATAGCTTTATTGATCTCTTTTTTTGACATTGTTTCGCTCGATAATACTAATTTTTGAATCAAATTATTAATTAATACTTTTGAAACTTTTTTTTGTTTATCATCTTCAGTATCATCTTTTTCAATTGAATTAACTACTAAATAGTTTAGCATAAATGTTTCATCCATCAAAGTCTTAAGTTCCGGATTATCATTCAATGTTTCATTTCCAGAACTAACTTTTGACTCATCTTCTGCATTTTCATTTAAAAAATTCCATAATCTTACTGCATATTGAAAGTTTGTATTTTTAAGGATTAAATTAGTTTTTTTAATAGGAGAAGTAACCAAACTAATTCTTAATTTTTCAATTGTTTTATACAAATCTGTGTTTTGCAAATCAGAAATATGCATTTCTAATCTTTCAATTCTTTTTTCTATGCTATTTTCATCATTATCTTTGCTGTCGAGCGCAGACTTATACATTACGTTGATGCTAACGTTTTCTTTTCCAACTCTCGTCTTTCCTTGATAATTTAATATTTTATCACTTTTTTCTCTAAAACCTAAATTTAACTTTCTTTTTTTCATATCAATATACGTTCTCATGTTTTTAATCAAACTAAATATGAATCTATTTTCATAAGTATTAAAGTTTTCTTCTTTGTTTATGTTAAGTATTTTCGATGGCTTTACGTCTCCTGTTTCCATATCAAAATCTTGGATTAAGTTAGTATTTCTCGACAAATGCTTGATACTATCGACAGTAATCCTTCTTGCTAATTCTATCTTTACAATCTCTTCTTCGTTCATAATAAATCTGTTTGGATTTCGTAAAATATTGTCGATATATCTAATCGTTTCTTCCATTAAAACCAACCATTTATCATCTACTATATTTTTTTCAAAATCATGTTTTAATTCCATAGAAGTATCGACACTTTTCCAGAAATCCTTCTTTTTCTTTTCGTTTGATCCTTCATATAATTCAAATAATTTTAAATCATCCATATGCATCACCCATTATGTATTCTTCTTAAGTCTTAATAGATACTCTATGCATTCTTTCATTTTACCCTTACCAAATGTAGTGTCTAAAAACTCGACATATCCATCAACTTCATCTCTTATATATGATATGTTTAATTGTTCAAATTTTCTCAATATTTTTCTTGCTATAAAGTAATCAACACCGTCTATTTCGTCTCCACCACAAGCCATATATACTGGTACAAACTTTTTCATGTGGCTTACAATACGGTTACCAAACGCTATTCTGAAATGTTGAATAACATAATCATCCATCTGTTCTATTTTTTCTAGCGTTTCATCTGAAACACTATATGATTTCATAGCATCTTCAAACAAACCGTTGAGATATTTATAATTTATTTTTTGTGCCAATACTTCTCTTGGTTTAAATATTTGTCCTTTTTCATTTATATCGATTGGCATTGCTCTATCGTACACCTTATCAGTAACCATAAATGTCGAGTCGTCATTATTGATTGTTCCAATATACCAAACATTAGGAACTATTTTTAATTTTCCATTTATTATATTTTTTGGATCACTATCCCAAGAACTCGATACTAATTCGATAATCCATTCATCTTTGTTGGGCATTTCAAGAATAGATAACATCTCAGCAAAATAATACTCAACCCTCGATATGTTCATTTCATCTAGTATTACAGTATAAACATCATCGGTGTATCCTGCTTTATATATTTCTTTTAATACATCGGTTTCATTAAATTTTTTAGTAAATTCATTGAAGTATCCAAATACTTCGGTTCTATCTCTCCATGATGGTTGAACTGACGCTACGCATGAATCATTACTTAAAAACTTTCCCCAAGCATATGCCAATGAAGTTTTACCTGTTCCAGATATACCTTGTAATATTATCATCTTTGTTGACGCTAATGCAGAAATAAATAATCTAATCATTTCTTCTTTGTAGAATAGTCCGAGCTGTCCTGCAGCAAAGTTTCTAAACATATCTACTAACTCTGGAAGGGTAAAGCTATTTCCATAGTCTTCAACTTTATAATTTAAATATTCCTTATCAATGTTATGTAATTTAGAAAATCTAATATTTTCATCAGACAATTCGCCTTCAGAATCATCTTTTTCTTCGTTTTCGGATTCTTCAACTGTCGCAGACTCATTAGGCTTTAATCCTAATTGAGATACTTTCATAGCTAATATTTCGTCTTTTTCCTTCATTAAAGCAATAACCTTATTATTTAGATCCGCAACTTCTTGCAACAAAGATTCCTGCTCTACTAGAGTTTTTCTTAATCTAATATATTTCCTAACTAATATGATAATTAAAAATACAATCCCTACTACTATTGCCAGCATAATCAAAATAGCTAGTCCAACAAATAACCATTCCATTCCAGAAAAATCTTTTTTATAAAAATTTACTATAGAAACATATGATTTAATATTAAAAGTCATACCAAAAGAAGCAATAATTGCTTTTACCACATGAATTAGCCCACTAAAGAAATTTGCTAACATCTCATATAGAAATCTAAAAAATGTCTCCATAATTGCTCCTTTATATTATATATGTACTATGTTTTTATACCTTTTTTCTACTTCTTTTCTCGAATCTTTTCTCAGTAATATATATTTAAATACTGATAACAATTTTATATCATCTTCGTTTTCAACAAAACTATCGTCTAAAATTACTGCAAATTTATAACCTTTTCTAATTTTTTCATAAATAGATTCCTTCTCTTTTTTAAAATTTGAATACTCTATTTTTATTATTACTTTTTCTCGTAACATATCATTATCTAAAATGCTATATAATTTGTTGTTAAGAATCTTCTTTTTACTTATTCCTCCAGGATATTTAACTAAATACTTATAATTAAAGTCCCCTTTTATAACATCTTTTAGCACCTTTAATGCTGCAAATGCAAATTCAACTGCAGATTTTCTTTGTGAAATTTCACTTGAATTAAATATTTTATCTATTACTGCACTATTATAAACAACAGGAAATTTTAAATTTTGGGTTATAGTTACATCATACAAATTCAAAATATTTGTTAATTCACAATTAAATTCAAATTTTTTATTATCTATTGTTTCTATATATTCTTTCTTTTTAATAAGATCATCTTTAATAGTATTGAATAAATCAATATTAAACTTCTTATTCTTATTTATTCCTAGTTTTTCTTTTCTATATTTTTCTATTTCTGCTATTTTTTCGTTTATTGATTCGCATTCTATTACATTATCAAAATAAAAAACATATTCAAAACATCCTAAAGTATATTCTACTTCTTTAGGATTTTCTTGTTTTTTTAGTTTTTCTGATAAATTAAATAAATTGTCTCTTATATTAAATGCCAAATCTTTTCCAGAGGATAAATATACATCATAATATCTTGAATCAACATAAACTTTCATTAGTCTACTGACTATATTCTGATTATAATGTTTGCCTAATATTTTTTTCAAATATTTGTTAACACAACTCTTTGAAAAATTAATATATTCATTAATAATATTATAATTCATTAGCTTCACCTCCTATATAGTGTATGTAACTGTTACTATTGATGTTGGATTTACTATAGGATATGTATAGTCTTCCGTTGCATCAACTTTATAAAATCTAACGATCATACTCGAAATTGCATCAATCTTAAACGATAATCCATTTACATAGTCATTCCCTCCAACTACCGTTGTTGTTATATTTGTAAGATCATCACTTATTTCACTTACATTATCATATAAAACATATAGAGGAGAAAAACTTAAATTAATTATTGCAGAAGCACAGTAGCTTTTTTCTACTTCGGTTAATCCCAAATATGTTTCAATATCTATTTGATCATTTACACTGTATGACCCAAACGCTTGTAACACCTTATAATAGTCGAGCGTATTTGTTACTTTTAGTTCTAAATATGGTTCGTTTTCCTCGTCTGTTATTTCATATGAAAGTCCATAATTACCAACTACCAATCTAAACTTAGCGCTTAACTCTTTTACATAGGGATCTGTAGATTCAGCATATATCTCTATTTCAATAAATTGACCAGCAGACATAACAGTATTGGGGCTTGCTGATATAGTAAAATAATCCGTTCCGGTTGAACTATAGATAATTCCGCTACTCTTTGATACATCACAGTCAGCATTACTAGTACAATTGTACGATATATCATAGGAAATATCATCTGTTGATTTTACTAAATTATTATTAATACTATTTAAATTTACAACAATATCGTAAGAATCAACGCCATTATAGTTATTGATAACATAGTTTGCTAGAGTTTCTTTTAACTTATCACTATTAAAATAAAAGTTTTGAGTTAAAAAGAAATTCTTTTTGACTTCATCATATACAAATCTTCCGATTGTAGATAAAACTGTCGATAATAATATCAATGTTAGCAATAGCAATAATTTATTTTTCTTTATCTTGCTTATCATAATTTTACCTCAAAAAACTAAATTTTTTAAAAATATTATTAATTTGATATAAAAACAATGTTGTGGTTGGCAAAATAACGAAAAATAAATAGCCCAAATTAGAAGAAAGAGCAATAGTCAAATATCCAAGTAAAGGTATTTCAATACTATTTTTTGTCTTTCCAATAACATAGGAACTAGATATATATCTTCCATTATCAAGTTTAATTGTATCTTCTTTTTCATTTGTTTTGTCGATAACCATAACTTTTCCGTCTAAAATGTTACCTTTAAGAGTATAAATGTTATAAAAAAGAATGCTATCCCCTTTTTTTACTGAATCATAATCTTTTCTTACAAAAACCAACGATCCTTTCTTAAAAACATCTAAACTTCTATTAGAAAATACAACATAATTTCCAAGGGAAGATGTTCCGAATCGGTTATACATGAATAAATACAAAGTTATTAATACTACAAAAAACAAATAAATACACACTAAAGCCAATCCTACTATTTTATTCATATTTTCACCATAAAAAGTATAACATATATATTGAGTTTTTACAAATAATTACATTGAAACTAACTATTTTTAATCGGTTTATTTTTTATTATAAACATATATATGACATCAGCTTTAACAATATAAAAACACGCTAGTTTATTTTCTTTATATAACATTATTGGAGATACTAAACTTTCCGCTAGATTTAAAAGCTCATCAAAGGACGTAATTGCTATTGGTTTTAAACCTTTGGTATTTATCATATTTTTTGTTTCGACGACAATATCATTATAATCTTTTTTGATTTCTTCTATTTTTTTGTCGAAAGTTTTTATGTTTTTATAAGATAAAATCTTGTTTAAGGTAAATATTATTGCAAATGATACAATTACTATAGAAACTGAAAACAAAAATATTTTTCTTTGCCCATCTTGAATATTTTCTATGTCATTTGGTGTTACGGTCTTTTCTTCCGAATCATTTGAAGTGGTTTCTACACTAAATATTAATTCCGAAAGTGGAATCGAAGCACTTATAACCTTCTTTTCTTCAAAATCGTATTTTTCGTTTTTTCCATCTAATAATACAGTCATATTTATTTCTAGCCTTGCTAAAATAGGAATTGAAAAGTTCTCTTTGAATTTGTCAATTTCTTGATTGATTTTTTTCCAATCCAAATCAAAACTTTCATTAATAGTGAATTCTTTTGTGTTTTTATATTCTTTTGAAGTTGATTCTTTTATTTCAAACTCTTTGCTCCATATCTTTGGATTTTCATATTTTTCAGCAGGATTCAAATTATAATACGCTGAAATAACGCCGGATACACTATATTTTGAAGAAATATCAAACTCTTTTTTCGAAGAATATTGATAATTCATCATCATATTTAACTTCTCTGTTATAGAACTTATATAACTGCTTCCCGATCTAAGAACTTTTTGCACTATAAAATCGTTTTTTTCTACATAAACAAAATATTCAACTTTTGAAGAAGTTGTATACGATACATTATTTTTTTCTCCACTAATTTCGGTAGTATAATGATAAATATTATATGCCGAATTAATAAATATTGCGATAAATACTATAAGCAAAAAAATAAGAATTTTTTTTTCTTTTTTTTCTATCATTATACTCTATCCCCTTCCTTTACTCTTATTCCTCTTACATTTTCCAAAAAATCTCTTATCCATATTGTAGGATATCCAATTTTAGGAATATACCCAATTACTATTCCATTTATTTGTTCACTTTTTACTGATTTTGAATCGGGACTTGAATTATTATCCCCTTTAGTAATAAAAACATGCTCATTGTTTATATTCTTTATATTTACTACTCTATGAATAATATATGTGTCCCCTAGTCTATATTCTATTATATCATTTATTTTTATTTTTGAAGATTCCTTTTTTTGTATAATCGCAATGTCTCCTCTTTCCATATATGGGACCATACTATTACTAACAATTACAATTGGAGATACAGGAAGTAATCTGGTTGTGAATAATAATACTAACACAATAATAACCAAAGAAACTATTTTTCTTATTATAGATTCTTTATCATTTTTTTTGTAAATTGATACAATTCCTGATAAGCTGTATAAACTTTCGATTTTCATAAATGAAACGAATGGAATTGTAAGATCCACAACTATTGTTACAAAAAATAAATTATAAGGGAATACTGGTGATATTAAACGCAATAAAATGATTGGTACAATATAGGTTATACTTGATTTATAGCTTTCTTTTACACATAAATATGACAAATAAACATTCAGACAAATTGCCGGCAAAAATGTCTTTACTGAAAATTCGATGATATCTGCGATAGTTTTTGAATATGCTTGAAAAGAATTAAATGATATATCAGTAAAAACCATTATTACAGTTATTAATACAATCAATAATTTACTGTTTTTCTTTGAAGATTTTATAATATGATCTCTAACAATCTCCCTAAAAACAATAAAAGGAATAAAAACCCATATATTTTTTATTATTCCTATAAAAGATCTATCATAGGGAGATTTACTATATCCAATTATTAAACCCAGGGAAAAATATATTATTATATATATTAAGGATGTTATTAATGCAACTTCTATTATTGCGTTTTTATTAAAATTATAGGCTTTTTTTGTTTTTTTCAAAAAAACTACTACTAAAGCAAACAAAAATGTCCAAATTAATGGTTTTATTACATAATTAAAAGTGTTTCCCAGATTAAACAGTAAAATAGGTAATATAACCCCTAATAAAAAAGTAATAATTGATAAAATAATCCCCGCTTTATTCTTTTGCATATGTTACCTCTATACTATTATAACATTATAATAATACGATTGAGTAATACCATTAACACCATAACTCATAGTTATTCTTAAGTTAGCTCCCGATTTATTAGTATTACCGAAATTTACTGTTAATGACCCTTGTTCATTTGGAATTAATGTTGTTTTACTTAAAGAAGAAGTCAACCCAGATATTTCAGTTCCAGATATTCTTTGTGCAGATGCGGTTCCTGAAGTTAAATTTAAATGATATTTATTGGTAAAGTTTATCGATATAGATATATTATATTTCTTTCCAGTTGAATTATCTCTATTATAGTTTACTGTTAATTCATTATTATTCAATGTCTCGTTTTGAAAAACAATAGACTTTGAAGGATAAGTCCCACTTGTGTATATGCTTCCGTTTGGAATAAGATTAATATCTAAATTTGGGCCCGAAATCAAAACTAAAGTATTTGCTGAACCAGAAATATTTAGAGTTTCTCCAAACAAACTATATCCAATTGACAAAGAAACAATGATAATAAATATCATCAGAACATATATTATTTTCTTTTGTTGCTTTTTTCTTTTTCTCATAACATACTCCCATAAAATAAAAGCCACATTTTGTGGCTTATATTTTATATTATTGTTCTTGTTGATAGTCTATTTCGACTGAGTAATTTATTGATTGTGCTCCAGTTTCAGATGATTGCGGCCATTCAACAGTTATAGTAAAATCATAGGTATCTCCAGATTCTAATACTGTTCCCGTAACAAAAGTGGTAGTATCAACAGTTAAATCTTCATTAGTATCACCTGTAATTGTAACTCCTAATAGTTCTGCATCTATTGATCCTGTGTTTCGTATTTGAACTGCATAAGTTACATATGCTTCCGGTCTCTCTAAATCACTTGCTGTTAACGTCAAAGTATTTTTATCAGTAGAAATTGTAGCTGTTGGTGCAGAAATAAATGCCGAACTTTGAACTGATGCTTGAGAAAACTCTACATCAAATGTTCCTGTTGTAGAAGCAGTACCAGTTATAGTTAAGCTTTCTGCAAACAAGGCATATCCAACTCCTAAAGATATAACCACCAAAAACAATGCTATAATTAAATAATTTCTATTTCCTCTTTTAAACATTATAATCCTCCTAACTATAATAATATTATCAAAACACTTGATTATTTACAATAAATAGTTTGTTTTTTTACATTATATTACGTCTATTAATGCATTTTATTAATTTTTTCTATATATTTTTTCATATTAAACTTTCTTGATAATCCAAAATCATTCATATATCTAATCATTCCAAAAATTTCTCTTTCCTTCCAAGGTCTATCGTGTTTTCCAAAACACCATGCTATCCCAGCATAAGAGTTTGCATCTCTTCCATCTATATTATATTTGTTATTTAAATATACCATCATTTTATATGCATCAATTGAGTCTTCTGTCCATTCAATTATCTTTTTTCCCCAATACATTCTCATATATCCATGCATTTTCCCTGTTATTAGCATTTCCTTTTGAGCGGCATTCCAATATTCATCATGAGTGTTTCCGTTTTCTAACGTTTCCAAATCATAAATGATTTCTCTATAATCATCTTTATGTTTTTCTAAGGTCTTTTTTGCCCAACTTGGAATACAATTATAATCATCGTAATATTTGTTAAAATATACAAAATTGAAAGCCAGTTCTCTTCTAATAACTAATTCTTCAATATATTTTTTGTTATTTATTAGCTTATAAATATATAATGGCGATATTTGTCCAAAATGAAGATACGGAGACATATTAGATTGATAATCTAAAGAAGGATCATTATTAAAGTCTTCATATTTATTCAATTTGTATTCTAAAAAACGCTTTAAATGTTCTTTAGCTTGAGAAGTGCCTCCTATAAAATAATCACTCCCCTTTACCGATTTTTCTGTAATTATTTTAACTAATTCATCAAAAACAATGTTTTTTGAATTTTCGATAGATTCTATTTCAATATTCTCATAACAAAAATCCACAGTATATTTATCAATTTGCTGATTTATTTTTTTTCTAATAGTTGCTGCACTATATTCTTCTTTGCTAGATGCTTCTTCTATTGGGACAATAACATTTGTTTCTACTTGAACCAAACTAACATTACTATTTAGCGCAACATGTTCTCTCCATTTGATTTCTTGCTTTAAATATCCTCTATCAGTAATTAATAGTACTGCTTTTGACGATAATCTTGATACTCCTATTTCTGGAGAAATATTATCTATAATCATCTTAATTTTTCTTTTAATTAACTCATTATATATTTCAACCAATCCTTCAATCATAAACTTAAAATGTCTATAATTTGCTTCTGGATAGTCATTTTTAATGCCAAAATAAACAATTAAAGGTTTCTCTAATTCATTAGCTCTTCTTATTGAATATTCTAAAGCATGATTATATTCTACTCTTTGACTGGCTTGCATCCAATAAACAACATAATCACCATTTGTGTTTATATTTTTATTATTTAAATATTTAATTCTTTCTTTTTCAATCATAGATTCTCTAATTTTCTACTTTTATTATAGATTGTTATAACCTATTTATTAAAGCATCTCCGCCCATATTTTTTTCGTTGATATATTTAATTATTGAAGTTTCTATTTCCTCATCACTCATATTATCTTTTAATAAACCTCCATCAACTATACCATTCAGTAGAATCTTAATACTATCTGTGTCAGACGGATCATTTGATTGTATTTTAATCGCCTTATTTATTGTTTCGTTATATAAAAGGCCCTTTAAAAGAACAGGATAATGATCATACATTTCTCCTCTTAAACTGTTTATAAAATAATATATTAATTTATTATAGACTTTAAATATATCTTTATTGATACTAACAGCCATAAAATACATTGTTAATAATGAGAATAAATCTCTTTTTTTAAATTTTTCACAAAATTCACTATCATAATCACTATCATCCATTGCTGAATTTAAAGTTTCTTCAATAGCTTTAATCTGTTCAACCATTAATAAAGATTCATTATCTTCTATTTTGTCATTAATATAATCTGGCATATTAGACATAATATATAGCTTTTCATCATTAAATCTGTTTAAATTTTCTTTCATAAATTCAAGTATTGATTTTATAATATTTATTAATTCTATTTTTCTTTCCATAAATCTCTTTCTCAAATAAAATAATAGCACATATATAGTCAAATGCACCCTTATTTGAAGTTGTATTAATAATTAACCCTCGTGTTTTTCTTCATATATTTTTTCGCTAATAACTCCATCTACAATTATGTATACTTTATCACAAAATTCTAGCATTCTTTCGTCGTGTGTAACCATAATAGTAGCTTTCTTTTGCTCCTTAGTTTCTTTTGCAAGCAATTTCACCACTTCGTAAGCTTTTTTTGTATCTAAACTTGCCGTTGGTTCATCCGCAAATATTACCGAAGGTTTATGATATAGTGCTTTTGCTATTGCAGACCTTTGTCTTTCTCCCCCTGATAACTCATTAGGATATTTATTTTTAAGTTTTTCTACATCGAGTTTTAAAAACAATTCATCCATCCATGATTGATTGATTTTTGAATTATTTATTTTATTATATAAAACCATTTGCTCTTTAATAGTTAAAAATGGTATTAAATTTGATGATTGCAAAATAAAACCAATATGTTCTAATCTTAATTTGGATTTCTCTTTAATATTCAGATCACTAAAAGGTTTATTCTTTAATAAAACAGTTCCGGTGGTAGGTTTTTGCAGTCCTCCAAGTATAGTTAAAAATGTAGACTTTCCAGATCCAGAAGGTCCTATTATTCCAATCAATTCTCCTTCATATGCCACAAAATTTGTTTTTTTAAGTGCATTGATTATATTATCACCTTGTAAAAAGTCTTTAGTTACATCTATCATTTCAATTAATGGTTCCATTTTAACCTCCTATAGCTTTCAAAGGGTCTATTTTCAATACTGCTCTTACCGAAAATAAGCCTCCAAATAATGAGAACAAAAGAAATGCTAATGTGATGATCAAATAGAATAATATATTAAATGCAAATGGAATAAAATCAGATAAGAATATTCCGGTTAATATAGTAAACATAAGTCCTATTAAAAGTCCAATAATTATTAACAAAAAGGTTTGAATAATTACAGAACCACCTATGTATTTATTAGATATGCCTTGTGCTTTCATAACACCAAACATGCTTGTTTTTTGAATCGTCAATACATAAATAAATATTCCTAATACAAAAGCAGTTATTATTATCAAAAATATTATCATAACCGAAAAGGTTAATACTTGAGCATTATATCCAGGTAAAGTTGAAATATAATCTTCTGTAGAGTATGACAATAAGTCATCTGATAAATCATTAATTTCTCCTTTTATTATTGCTCCACTAAATAAATCGAGAGTATTATTATTGCCATATCTATATTCTTGCCATGATTTTAAACTCATATATACAACAGGAGCCGTTTGATAAGTAGTTTTAGAAGAAAAACCTATGATTTCATATTTATTTTCGCTACCAGTAATTCCAAAAAAATCTCCGATATTGTAGCCTTCTTTTTTAAATTCTTCATCTACAATAACCTTATTGTCTATCAATTCTAAGTCCTTTAATTCCTGTGGTTTAATAAAACTATCATTTTCTATTCCAAAAAAATAAACGTCTAGTCTTGATTCAAGAACATTTTCAGATGATGGGTTATTGATTACTGCGGGAAATAAACCAAGTTTTGATTTTAAACCATTCGTTTTTATAGAATCAAAATCTTCTTGGTTCATATAAGACATCATCATATTATCATTAGAATCAACTGTTAATATAACATTATTTGACTCCCATTTATTTATTGCATTTGTATAAGATGATGCCAAGCCATTTGCAAGAGAAGTTAAAAAATATACTAAATAGCTAATCAAGATTACTACCGCAATTATTAAAGTAAATTTTGCTTTTGAATATTTTAATTCTTTAAATGCTAAAAACATAAATCCTCCTCTATTTTTTTCTTTCTTTTAATAATTTTTCTATGTCTTCAGCAATTTGCATAGGTTTTATTCGAGGAGAATACCTCTTTATCACCTTGCCTTCTTTATCCACTAGAAATTTTGTAAAATTCCACTTAATCCTTTTATTCAGAAATCCTTTTTGATGCCTTTTTAAATAAGTGTATAAAATCGATTCATCATCCCCATTAACATTTATTTTTTCAAACCTAGGAAAAGTAGTTTGAAACTTAATAGTACAATAATCGTTTATTTCTTCATTTGTTCCCGGAGCATCATTTCCAAATTGATTGCATGGAAAATCTAATATTTCAAAATCTTTATCCTTAAACTTATCATAAAGTTTTTGAAGTTCTTCATACTGAGGTGTAAAAAAACACTCAGTTGCTGTATTGACAATTAATAATACCTTCCCTTTATAACGCGAAAAAGACACTACATTATTATTAATATCTTCTACTCTAATTTGATATAAGCTCATAATTACCTCCCATGATTTTATAATTTACTTACATATATATTATACACTATATAAATATAAAGAGACTATATATAAGTTGCTTATGATCTAATATACTAAATAGGATGATTAATTAATTATAATAAAAAAGAATTCCTTGTTGGAATTCGACTTTTACCAATAATGTGGCAATATTCAAATAGGCACAAAACGTTCTTGTCTATTTTTTCGCTATTTCTTCGTGATAGAAATAATTTTTATACTTTATATTATTTTCTTTGCAAAAATCAGCAATTTCTATTGATAGCTTCTTCCAGTATGTTTTATCGTTGTTCAAATATATCTTTTCATATTCACTATAGAATTGATTAAATTCATATTTAACATAGTTTAAAATACTATATTTATATTCTCCACGAAGATTTAAATTCTCAAACCAATACTCATCAACAAAACTATTTGTTTTAATTATTATTTCTTTAAAATTGGTTATAAACGGAAATATTGGGGACATAAATAATATAGTTTTTATTCCATTATCATGCAATTTTTTCAATGCTTTTATTCGCTCCTCGATAGAGGATGCATTATCCATATCATTTTTGAATTTTTCATCTAAAGTGTTAATAGACATTGCAACACTTACATTTTTCAGTTGTTTTAATATATCTATATCTCTTAAAATTAAACTAGATTTTGTAGAAATGCTTATATTACATTCTGCTTCTTTTAATTGTTCTAATATGTTTCTGGTTAATCTATATTTTTCTTCTAAAGGATTATAACAATCTGTTACAGATGACAAAAATACATTTTTATTTTCTATTTTTTTAATATCAATTAATTTATTACATTGTTTAACATCTACAAACTCTCCCCATGGTTCTTTATGATTAGTAAATCTTTTCATGAATCTTGCATAACAATATTTACATCCATGGGGACATCCTATATAAGGGTTGATTACAAAATCACACCCCGGTAATTTCGATCTTGTTAAATAATCTGGAACATTTAATATATTAACTTTCACATATCCCCCTTACTTTTTTATACTACGTTTTGAAATTTAACGTCTTAAAGTCTTTATTCTATCAATAAAAAGTTTCACAATTTTTTTGCTTTTTGTTATTAATTAAATTTATGATAATCATATATTGTTTTTCCTAAATTCAGACAATATTAATAAGTCATCAATATATTTTTCATCATTAATTTCAAAGATAATTGGAATGTTTTTCCTGGTTTTTCCCATTGGTTTTGCACTTTTTATTAAATTACTAGTTTCTTTGCTAATTGGTAAAGCCAATAACTCTGGTCTTGACATAGCAGAAAAGAAAAATGATATCTTAAAAAATCCGTTCCATATTGATAACCAAAATATAGGTTTTACTTTGTTGGTTCCCCTATTAGTAACCCATTTATATTCGCCTTTTGAAAGCCAAGCTTTTCCGTCGTTATAATATCTCCAATCCATAAGGCTAATATTTATTTGTTTTAGGCTACTAACAAATTTCATGTACGTGCTATTTACTAAACCTAACCCTTCAGCAATTATTTCTTCGGTTGGTTTTGTTGAAGGATCTCTTAATAATTGGTATTTATTATCCATGTTTTCACCTCTTATCTAATTATATACTATTTTTTAAAACGAAAACAAGTTCACTTATTGGAATTATCTTATTTCTATTTATCGTGCGATATTTCTAAAGGTGCAAAATGTTTTAGATTTTTCCACGGACGATTTCAATAATCCCCGCACATGAAGATATTTGATTATATTTGCAATGCAAATCTATTAGCTTTTTTAAATTATCCCATATAATATATATTTCCGAATCATCCCAATCTTCTTTGTTTTCTTTATGACATCTATTAAAATCATCTTCTGTTTCAAAAGCAATATCTAATACTATTATTGTTCCTCCTATTTTTAAATGATTATATAATAATTTTATAAATTGCACTTTCTTTTCATTTGTTAAATGATGAAAAGCATAAGAAGAAATAATATAATCAAATTTTTCCTCAATAATTTCTTTTGGCAAACCATTATTAAAGTCATGTTTAATTAATTTGGCATTTGGCATTTTTTTAGAAGCTATTTCAATCATATTTTCAGAAAAATCTATTCCATATATTTGGAATCCTCTGTTATATAATTTTTCAGTTAGGGTTCCTGTTCCAAACCCAATATCTAGAATTTTTTTACTTTTATTATCTTCTATAATTTTATCATAAATATATGTTAACCCTTTATAATAACCGTCAAATGGATAACACTTACTGTTTCTATCTACCGTATTATCATATTCATCAGACCATAAATCAAATCCTTTGCTATCTAACATTTTTTCTCTCCTATAATAGATTATACTATAACTTGATAAAAAAAAACGAATTCTTTATCGGAATTCGTTTTTTTTCTTAATGGGGCAATATTCCAATAGGCACAAAAATATTTTATAATAACTTAATTAATCTATCGTTATCTTTTATTTTAAATACATCATTTGGAATTAATTTCAACAATTCAGAATCTAAGCTATCATAATGTGGAATAATTATTTTATTAAAAATAGTAAAACCATTATCTGAAATTTTTACACTTCCTATTGAAGTATCTACATACCTTTTTGACATTATCATTGCGCCAGCAGATTGGCCAATTATGACATTACCATTATTCATAAAATCTAAAATCACATCATAATATCCATTATTTAT
>CAYRXC010000016.1:0-18603 GCA_964428195.1 uncultured Muribaculaceae bacterium
ATAATCCTTTAAATTTAATTTCTAAATGGAAAATTTTTGATAATTTAAGAAGAAGCTCTAGTAGATTTTTCTTGATGGTTTTCTTATTATATGGTTTTACCTTGGGAAAAGGAAGTCCAAATTGTTATTTAAGCTATTCTTTATTAATTCTTACTGTTCCAATAATTTTTTATATTATTTCTTTATTTAGAAAAAGAAAATACACAATATTCTTAAAATATTACTTGAATTTAATTAGAGGTTTTCTTGCGGTGTTGATTAAATCTTCTGTTGCCATATCTGTATTGCCCTATGAAACGCATTTATATACAGATGCAATAGTAAGGGCTTTATATAGGTTATTTGTATCCAAAAAGCATAGACTTGACTGGATTACAGCAGATGAAGTTGAAAAAAGATCTAAAGGAACTATAAATTCGTATATTGATAGTTTTGGGCCATCAGCATTAATCACAATTATTTTTGTTGTTGTTGCTTTATTATATAAACCCGAATATTATGTTTCAATACTTTCTCTATCTGCAACTTGGTTGTTCTCACCGATTTTAATGTATTTGTTAAGTAAAGATTTTAAAAGAAAAACTCAATTGTTACCCGATAATGTTATCGGTGAATATGAGAAGACAGCATATAAAACATGGAAATTTTTTGAACACTATTTAGTAAAAAAATATAATTATTTAATCCCTGATAATTATCAATTAAATAGAAGAAATAAACTAGATTATAGAACTTCTTCTACTAATATTGGTTTTTCACTGATCTCTACGATATGTGCTTATGAATTAAAATATATTAAATTGGAAGAAACTATCGATAAGATTTCTAATATAATTTCTAGTGTAGAAGGTTTGGAAAAATGGCATGGACATTTGTATAATTGGTATAATATATTAGATACGAAAAAGATGACTCCATACTTTGTATCAACTGTAGATAGTGGAAATTTTGTTGCGTGTTTATTTGTAGTAAAAGAATTTTTAAATACAAAGAAAGATTATGAGAATTTGGCAAACAGAATAGAAAAATTAATCGAAGATACTCACTTTGAATATTTATATGATAAAGATTTGGATGTATTCTCTATTGGTTTTGATGTTGGAAACGATGTTTTGTCTAATTATAATTATGATAAGTTTTTATCAGAAAGCAGATTAATAAGCTATATAGCAATATGTATGAAACAAGTACCTTATAAACACTGGTTTACTCTTGATAAGAGTTTGACAAAACACAAATTAAGAAAGGGATTGATTTCATGGAATGGAACCGCTTTCGAATATTTCATGCCTTTAATATTTATGGAGTCATTTCCCTATACTTTGCTAGATGAAACATACTCTTTTGGTCATTATGTTCAAAAAGAGTTTATTAAAGAAGTAGATTCAAAACTGCCTTGGGGAATAACTGAATCAGCATATAATGATTTGGATGACTCTCAAAACTATAAATATAAAGCCTTTGGTGTTCCATATTTAAAATTTGCAGATACAAAGAAGCCGAGAGTTGTTGTATCTCCATATGGTTCTATTTTGGCAGCAACAAAATTTCCAATTTCTGTATATCATAATTTAATTAAGTTTAAAAAATATGATATGGAAGGAGAATATGGCTATTTTGAAGCATATGATGCAGAAGAAGGGGAAATCGTTAAAACATATTTTGCACATCATCAAGGAATGATTTTATGTAGTATAACCAATCTTCTAAAAGATAACATTCTTCAAAAATATTTTAACGAAGATAGAAGAATCAAATCTATGGAAATACTTCTAAAGGAGAAAACTCAATTAAAACCATATATAGATTTGAAGATAGAGAAATATAGAAAATACGATTACAATAGGGATAATAAAGATGTATTAAGTAGATTTCAAGAAGGAGTTAGTGAAGTTCCAAATTATGGAATAGTATCTAACGGTTTGTTTACAACTGTAATAAATGACAGGGGTATTGGGTTTACTAAATATAAAAATTTACAAATTAATAGATATAGAAATGTACCAGAAGACCCTTATGGATTATTCTTGTTCATTAAAAACTTAAACAATGGAATGATTTGGACTAATACTTATGAACCTTTTATGAAAAAACCAGATAAATACAATGTAACGTTTGAACCGGGAATAGTAAAATATATTAGAGAAGATAATTTTGTAATTACAAAAACTGAAGTAATAGTAGCAAAAGAACACAGTGTAGAAATACGAAAAATCACTATTAACAACTACAATATAAATGATATTGAATTAGAATTAACTTCTTATGGGGAATTAATATTAGCTAGGTCTGAAGAAGATGTTGCGCATAGAGTGTTCAATGGAGTTTCTATTTCTTCAACTTTCGATGAAGAGACCGCTTCATTAATTTTTAGAAGACATTCAAGAACAAAAGAATTAGTAGAATATTTTATAGCTCATAGGATGCTTATATTAGATGACGAATCTGAAACAGAATTTGAAACTTCTAGAGATAACTTCATAGGAAGAAACAATAATTTGTACAATGCTGAGGTCATTGTTGGAAAAAAACAATTGTCAAATGATAAGAATGCATTGTTAGATCCAATTATGAGCATTAGAAAAAAAATAACTTTGAAAGCTAATAAACAAAAAACATTATTTTTAGTAACAGGATTTGGAAAATCTAAAGAACAAGTTTTAGAAATACTAGATATTTATGATAATGCTGAAACAATGAAAGCAACATTCAGAGAATCAGAATTGTTTGGTGTTATTTTAGATGGATATTCAAATCTTAATTCAAATCAAATATTTTTATATAATCACATGCTAAAGAAAATATATAATTATGTTCCGTATAGTTTCGAAAACGAATCATTGTTATTGGAAAATAAGTCCTCTATAAATGAAATATGGAAATATGGAATAACTGATAAATGGCCTATAATTACTGTTGTTATTGATGATGTCGAAGGAGTAGGAGTTGCAAAACAAATTCTTAAGGCATATGAATATTATAAGAAAAGATCTATATACATAGATGTTGTAATAATAAACAAAGAAAAAAATGAAACAAAAAAAGAAACGATAAACAAATATGTATATGATGTTGTATATAAGATAAATACTCAAAATAGTTTCGAAGAAAATTTTGGAGAAGTTTTCGTTCTCGATAAATGCATTGAAGAAGACGTGAATTTATTCAGATTAGTTTCTAAATTGTTTTTTGAAACAGCGTCATTAAAAGCATCTGAAAATATATTTAATAAAATAGAAAAAGAAATAGTTAAATATGTACCTTTAAGATATAGTGAAATGAAAAAAGACAAAAAAGAAGTGAAGGCAATAGGTGAATTTATTGAAAATGGTACTGAATATAAAATCAATACCAGCAATACCCCTGCACCTTGGTCTAATGTGCTTTCTAATGGTGAATTTGGGACAGTTATTACCAATAATCTTGGAGGATTTACTTATTATGGCAATAGTAGGGAATATAAAATAACTGCATGGAGCAATGATAGTGTTAAAGATCCAAGAAGCGAAGATATTATTATTGACAATAATAGCATAGCTGTTGATAGTTGTGTTCATGGATTTGGATATTCAATATTTAATACAAATAATGATAAATATAATGTTGTAACAAAAGTATTTGTTGGACTGGATAACGTAAAAATATATGAATTAGAAATAAATAATAAGTTAAAAGATAATAGTTCATTACCTATTAAATTGATGGTTTCTCCTGTACTGGGAACTTCAAAAGAATATAACTATCCTTATATAATTGCAGAATCAAACAACGTATTAAATTCATTGCTATTATACAATAAGTATTCTAGTGAGATATTTAAAGAAAATGAAGTATTTATAACATCTACCGAAAAAATAGTTGATTATGATATATATAATGATTATAAATCAATTACAGTTGGATTAAATATTAAAAAAGGAGAAACGAAGACAATATCTTTTGTTATAGGATGTAGCAAAGATAACAAAACTTTGATTTCAAAATATTCTAAATTAGAAAACATTGAGAAGGAATATGAAAGAGTAAAAGACTTTTGGAAAGAGAAATTATCTTCTATAAAGATCAATACTCCTGACAAAACATTTAATTATTCGATAAATGGTTGGTATCTATATCAAGTTTTTGCATCTAGATTGTATGCTAAGACTGGACTATATCAAGTTGGTGGAGCTTATGGATTTAGAGATCAATTGCAAGATTCTATGTCAATATTATATAGTGATCCAAAATATGCTAGAAACATTATTATCAATTGTGCTAGTCATCAGTTTGAAACTGGTGAGGTTCTTCACTGGTGGCATCAAGAATTGAATATGGGTGCAAGAACTCGTTTTTCAGATGACTTTTTATGGTTAGTGTTTGTTACTTTGGAATACATAAGAGTCACTGGAGATTATTTGATACTTAATGAAGAAATTTCATTCGTGATGGGCCCAGAATTGTCTGTCACTGAAGGAGAAAAGGGTATAAATTACTCAAAAACAGAAAGAACAGAATCTTTATATTATCATTTGAAATTATCTATAGATAGATCGTTTTCAATGTTAGGTAAACATGGTATACCATTGATCGGAGTTGGAGATTGGAACGATGGTATGAATAAGGTTGGTCATAAAGGAAAAGGAGAAAGCGTTTGGGTTGGAATGTTTCTTTATGACATTACTAATAACTTTGAAAATATAATGAAATATATGAAAGAATCAACAAAGACTTTATCAAAATACAAGAAAGACAATGAAAAATTGTTGAATTCAATAATTACAAATTGTTGGGATGGAAACTGGTATTTAAGAGCATTTAATGATGATGGGTACCCTTTAGGCGCAAAAAACAATCATGAAGGTGAGATAGATTTATTGGTTCAATCATGGAGCATTCTTACAAATATTGCTGATCCTGCAAAACAAAAACAAGTTATTGACGAGGTTGAATCGAGATTGGTTGATAAAAAAAGCGGTATAATAAAATTGCTTACTCCGCCATTTACAAGTGGAGAAAAAAATCCGGGATATATCAGCTACTATTTGAAGGGTATAAGAGAAAACGGTGGACAATATACTCACGCTGCATTGTGGTATATTAAAGCCTTAATAAAAAACGGTGAAAAAGAAAGAGCTTATGAATATTTTTCTATGATTAATCCTATGAATAGAAATATCGACAATTATAAAGTTGAACCTTATGTTATTGCGGCAGATATCTATTCAAATGTTAGCCATAAAGGTAGAGGAGGATGGACTTGGTATACCGGATCTGCTGGATGGGCTTATAAGATTGCTATTGAAGATATTTTAGGATTTAAAAAGAATGGAAATAGTTTATTCTTTGAACCAAATGTTCCAAAGTCATGGGAGGAGTATTCTATCGATTATAAATATGAAAGTACTTTATATAAGATAACAGTAAAACAAAATAAGAAATCCTCTAAATCAATACTGCTAGATGGTAAAAAAGTTAAGTTTATTGAATTAAAAGACGATAAAAAAACCCATAAAATAGATATAGTTATTGGAGGAAAAGATGATTAAATTTGATTTTTCTACCTATAATAAAATAGACGATTTTTCTAGATATAACGAAAAGCTTATAAATTTAAAAGCTTATTTGGCGAATCACGATGAACAAATGGGTTGGGCAAAACCCGAATTACTTTTTAATGAAGATAAGATATTTAAAATAAAAGAAAAGGCGCTTTTTATAAAAGAAAATTGTGATGTTTTTCTTGTAGTTGGTATTGGTGGTTCATTTATGGGAACAAAAGCTATAATAGATGCATTGAGACCATATTTTATTCAAACAGTAAAGCCTAAAGTAGTGTTTGTTGGAAATTCTTTGTCAAGTGAATATTTGAGTGAATTGCTTACTATAATTGAAAATAAGGAAGTCATCATTAATGTTATCTCAAAGTCAGGTAACACTCTTGAAGTATTGACTACATATGATATTTTACTTTCTAAGATGAAAGAAAAATATAATGATGAAGAATTGAAAAAAAGAATAATAATAACTACAGAACCATCAATGGGGAATACTTTGTTTAATGAATCAAAAGAAAAAGGTTTTGAAATAATTGAAACGTTCAAGAACATTGGAGGAAGATTCTCAGTATTTACCGAATCTGGTTTGCTGCCTATCTGTGTAGCTGATATAGATATTAATGGCATTATTAATGGAGCAAAAGAAGCGTTGAAAGACTATAATAATCCTGCTAGGTATGCAATTATAAGAGATATAATGATAAACAAAGGCTTTATTGTAGAAGCATTTACTGCTTATGAACCGAAGCTAGCATATTTTATTGAATGGTTAAAGCAATTATATGGAGAATCATTGGGAAAAAAGGGGAAAGGTGCTTTGCCATATGGTGTAATAAATACTAGAGATCTTCATTCCCTTGGTCAATATATTCAAGAAGGTCCAAAAATAATATTTGAAACTTTATTTGTATTTGATGGTAGTAAATATGGCATATATTCTGAAAGGTATCAAAAGAATCTTTCGGAAATTAATAATATAGCATATCAAGCTGTTGCCAGAGCTCATTTTGAAGACGGAGTCAATTCGAGTATATTTGAAATGGACGAACTAAATGAATTCAATATTGGCTATTTGTTTCAATTCTTTATGATATCGGTTACGATAAGCGGATTTATTGAAGAAAATGACGAAGTGTTTACTCAAGATGGAGTTGAGAAATACAAGAATATATTAAATGGTATGTTAAAAAAATAGAATTATTCTATTTTTTTTAATAAAAACCTTGTTTTTACGTTAAAACTATTGATTTTTTTCTATAAAAGTGTTATTTATATAGATATAAGCATAGCCTATGCTTATAAATAAAAATTATGGGAGGTAATATTTATGACAAAGGCAGAATTAGTAGAATTCATGGCAGAAAAATCAGGATTAACAAAAGCTGATGCAGGACGTGCATTAGAAGCATTTATGGAAGGTGTTACAAAAGGATTGAAGAAACAAAATAGAGTAGCTCTAGTTGGTTTCGGAACATTCAACAACAAGAAAAGAGCAGCTAGAACAGCTCGTAACCCTCAAACAGGTGCTACTGTTAAAATTCCTGCTAGAAACGCAGTTTCATTTAAAGTTGGAAGTAAATTAAAAGACGCAGTTAATTAATTTTAACAAAAACTACCTTAATGGTAGTTTTTTTATGCTATAATTTATTAGAGGTAGGTATTTATGAATAGATTTACAAAAGAAGATATTTTACATGTTTCTGATTTGGCAAAGCTTTATATTAATGAAAATGAAATCGAGAAATATAGAATCGAATTAGAAGAAATATTAAACAATATAAATCATATTGAATCTATTAACATAGAAGAAGATATAATGGTTTCTCCATCAAAAAATGTCAATGTGTTTTATGATGAAAAAAGTATAGAAAACTTTGATGTAATGTTAAATGTCAAAGATCGAGCTGGAGATTTCATCAAAGTGGAGGTTGAAAATGACTAATTACTTTGATTTATCAATTAAAGATATAAATAAAAAACTAATAAACAAAGAAATTAAACCTTTGGATTTAGTATATGAAGCTTTTGAAAAAATAGAAAAAAATTCTAGATACAATGCTTTTATTACTTTAAATAAAGAAGAAGCTATAAAAACGGCAATAGAATTGGAAAACAAAGAGGTCGATAATCTTCTTTTTGGGATTCCAGTCGCAATAAAAGATAATATACTAACCAAGGGGTTAAAAACAACGTGTGCTTCGAAAATATTAAGCGATTTTATGCCTATATATGATGCAACAGTAATTAAAAAACTTAAAGAAGCTAATGCAATAATTATTGGAAAAACAAATATGGATGAGTTTGCGATGGGTTCAACAAATGAAACCAGTTATTATGGGCCAGTATTAAATTCTATCGACGATACAAAAATTTCTGGAGGTTCTTCTGGAGGAAGCGCAGTTGCAGTTGCAAAAAGGATGGTCCCACTTTCTTTGGGTTCAGATACTGGCGGATCGATAAGACAGCCAGCTGCTTTCAATAATATTGTTGGAATCAAACCAACTTATGGAAGAGTATCAAGATATGGACTCACAGCTTTTTCTTCTTCTTTAGACCAAATAGGTAATTTTTCAAATAGTGTAAGCGATAGCGCAATATTATTGAATTGTATTTCTGGACTAGACAGCAAAGATATGACAAGTCATGATAATAATGATGATTTTTCTTCTGAAATTGGAAAAAATATAAAAGGAATGAAAGTATGTGTTCCCAAGTTTTATGTTGGAGAAAAAATTGAAAAAGAAATTAGAGATAGAATAGATAAAATAATTAAGTTCTTGGAAGAAAACGAGGTAATAGTTGACTATGTTGATGTAGAATATATAGAGTTTGCAGTACCTTTGTATCAAACGATAGCATTGGCAGAGGCATCGTCTAACCTCGCTAGATTCGATGGGATAAGATATGGGTATAGAACTAATAAAGAAGTGGGAGATATTGATTCTTTTTACAAATATACAAGATCTGAAGGATTTGGAGAAGAAGTTAAGAGAAGAATAATGATAGGTTCTTATGTGTTGAGCGGGAAAAATGTAGACATTTATTATAATAAAGCTTTGTCTATTCGAAATAGAATGAGCAATAACCTATATAAATTGTTTGAAAAATATGATTTGATTATCGGACCTACTACTACAGGGTATCCTTATGATTTAGGAAACAAAAAAAGTTCAAACGAGAATTTTTTAGATGACATATTAACTATACCTGTAAATATGGCTGGATTGCCAGCTATGAGCTTGCCGGTGGGAGATAAAAAACCTGTAGGATTACAAATAATAGGAAATATGTTTGACGAAAAAACAATATATAAATTTGCAGCTTTCATCGAGAAGCATTTTGAAAGAGGTGAGTAATATGAAATATATACCAACAATAGGTATTGAAGTGCATTGTGAGTTAAAAACAATTCATAAAGCTTTCTCTAATTCGTTAAACACATATGGTTCAAGTGCAAACAGTGCTACAAATGAAATTGATTTGGGTTATCCCGGAGCATTGCCAATACTTAATAAAGAGATATTTGATTTAGGAATAAAATGTGCAAAAGTATTAAACTGTAAGATAAATACAAAAACTTCATTTGATAGAAAGAATTATTTTTATCCAGACAATTCAAAAAACTTTCAAATAACTCAAAAAAATTATCCTTTGGGCTATGAAGGATATGTTGAGATTGATACGAGTTTCGGTAAAAAAAGAATAAATATTGAGGAAATGCATTTGGAAGAAGATACTGCAAAAAGTTTTCATGAATCAGGGAAAACTTTATTAGACTTTAATAGAGCTGGAATTCCACTAATTGAGATAGTATCAAAACCAGATATTTCTAATGAGTTAGAAGCTGTATTATATGTTGAGAAATTAAGAGAGTTGCTATCATATTCTGAAATAAGTGATGTAAAAATAGAAGAAGGTAGTTTAAGATGTGATGTTAATGTTTCTATTAGGAAAGAAGGACAAGAAGAATTAGGAACTAAAGTAGAGATAAAAAATATCGGGTCAATTAATAGCATAAAGCAAGCAATTTTAGTTGAAGTAGAAAGACAAAAAAACATTTTAGAAAGCAATGAAATAATTAGAGAACAAACAAGAAAATTTGATGAAAAGAGTAATACTACAATATTGATGAGAATGAAAGAAACAAAAAACGATTATAGATATTTTCCTGAACCAGATATTCCATCAATTGAAATTTCCGATAAATGGATTGATTCTATTGTTGTTCCTATGTTGCCCGATGAAATAAGAGAAAGATATAGGAAATATGGAATAAATGAAGTTAATATATCGGCATTGATATTATATCGAGATTTGAATAGATTTTTAGATGAAACAATTGAAATAGGTGGAGATCCTTTGATCTGCGCAAATCTATTAACTGGCGATATTTTGTCTATATTAAACAAAAAAAACATTTCTATTTATGAAAGTAATCTAAAAACAACGGATTTATCAAATCTTTCTAGTAAAATAATTACAAATGAAATTTCCTCAAAAATATCAAAGACTATTATTCCAATATTGTTAGAATCAAATAAATCAATAGAGGAAATAATAAGAGAACATAACTTAGTTAAAATAGAGAACATAGAAGAATTAAAACCTATAATATTATCGATATTAGATGAGAATAAGTCTTTTGTGAATGAAAACATAGGAAATTTAGACAAGGTAGAAAAATTTCTTATGGGACAAGTTATGAAGCAAACAAAAGGGAATGCGGATCCAATTATAAGTAAAAAAATAATTATTGAAGAACTTAATAAATAATTTGATCATAAGGGTCCTTTGTAGTATAATTATAATAACTTGAGGTGAGTTGATGATTGATTTTTTAAAGAAACATAAAATGTATATATATATTGCAATATTTCTTATAATTATAATAAGTGTTTTAATACTAGTTAAAAACTTCTTATATCCTGACGATTTAATTTCAATTTATGGAAGTAGACTTGAAGGGATAGATGCAGTTAAAATTACTAATTATAGGGTAAAAGAAATAGAAGGTATATTTTTAGAAGAAGAATTTGTTGAAAGCGTAAAAGTAGATATTAAAGGCAAGATAATTAATATAATTATAAAAGGAAAAGAAAAGTATACTTTGGAAGAGGCAAAAAATAAAATATCTAAAGGAATTGAATCAATTAAAGAAAATGAAAAGAATTTTTATGATATACAATTTTTTGTAACAAATGAATATATTAAATATTCTGCAATTGGATATAAAAATAAAACTTCAGAAATAATTGTATGGAGTGAATATAGTGAGGTAATCGATGAAGAACAAAAAGAACAATAAGAAATTATTCCTAATAATTGGAATAGTTGCTTTATTATTTGTGGCTATTTTGTATTTTCTTTTTTCAAGAAATAAAGAAGAAAACTTTGATCTAACTTCTTTGGAAAATAGATGGATTGAAAATAATAAAAATAAAATGATAGATATATCTTTACTAAATGATGTTCCTTTGCTATCTTTTGAGGGTAAAGGATTAATACATAATTTTTTGGAATATTTTGAACAATTAACATCTTTGGAATTTAATAAAAAGACTTGTTGTACAAAAGATGATGATTCAGAGATTATTTTTAATTTAGTAGAAGATTCGGATACAACAAGCAAAAATCAACTGTTAGTATACAAGGATAATTATATAATAGTATCTAACAAAGATACTAAGTTTCAAGGAATGGAAAAACTTACCGATGAAAAGATTGGGGTAGTTGAAAACTATTCGGAAGAAATAAAAAAATACTTAGAGACTGATTTTGAATTGTCATATGAGCTATTTAAGAATTATGATGAGTTATTTTCGGAATTAAAGAATAAAAAAATCAATTATATAGTTGTACCTAAGAACTCGTTTTTTGAAGATTTAATTACAAACGAATATAAAACAGTTTATAATTTAAGTGCTTTAAATAATTTATATGTTTTTGAACTAAAGGGAAGCAAGGAATTAAGTTCGATTTTTTCTAAAAAATTTAATGAATGGATGAAGTTAAATTTTGAGAAACAATATAATCAAGAAATGAACAATTATTATACGGAATTAAGCAATATTGACGAGAAAAAAATTGCTGAATTTAAAGGAAGAGTATATATTTATGGTTATGTTGATAATTTGCCATATGATATTGAAAAACTTAACAATCATCAAGGAATAAATTCCGAATTTTTAAAGAGCTTCGAATCGTTTTCGGGAGCAAAAATAACATATAAAAAGTATAAAAGTGTTCAAGCACTCGAAGAAGCATTTAATAAGAAGAGTGTTGACATTATTTTTAATTATCATATCTATGATGAAATAGAGAGTTCGAGTTATTCTTTACCTGTTTATTCAAGCAATTATGTAATACTATCTCATATAGACAATAATGTTACTATAGATTCTTTTGCATCCTTAAAAGGGAAAGCTATATACACAATTAAGGACACAGAGTTATCTAATTATATTAATACTAACAGTGGAGCTGTAGTAAAAACATATTCGAGAATTAATAATTTATTGAAGAATAAAGAACCATTAATATTGCTGGATATAAATGTTTATAATTATTATAAAAATACAAAGTTAAAAGACTATTATATTATATATGAAGGAACTGCAGATATAGACTATAATTATTTAATAAATGTAGATGATATTAATGATACTTTTTCAAAAATATTTCAATTTTATCTTATGAATTCTAACCATAAGTATATTATCAATCAAGGTATGACAAAAATTATTAAAAACAATTTATTCAGTGAGGTATCTGAAACTCAATATATATTAATAATATTTGTAGTTCTATTTGCTCTAGCATTAATATTAAAAAAAGGCAAAAAGAAAAAGAATATTAAAGAAAAGAATAGTAAATATATTGATCCACTTACTTCATTAAAGAACAGGAATTATTTAATAGACAATATAGAAAAGTGGGATGAAGGGAAAATATTACCCAAAACGGTAATTATAGTAGATTTAAATAGATTAAAAGATGTTAATAATAACTTTGGTTACAAAGAAGGAGATAGATTAATTAAGTCAGCAGCAAACATTCTTATTGGTAATCAAATAGAAAATACAGAGCTTATCAGAACAGATGGCAATGAATTTATGATTTATTTGATTGGTCATGAAAAAGCCGAGGTTGTAGAATATATGAAAAAGTTGAATAGACTATTTAAAGAATTGCCATATGAGCATGGCGCAACTTTGGGATATAGCATAATAAATGATGATATAAAAGAATTAGAAGATGCAATAAACGAAGCTACTTTAGATATGCTTACAAATAAGGAAAATAGAGAATTAGAAGCATAGGAATCTATATGAAAAGAATAAAAAAGATTATAAAAGAAATAATTACTGCGTTTAGTAAACCGGTAATATCTATACTTCCAGGACACTTGTCTTTCTCTTTAGTTTTATCTTTTATACCAATGATTTCTTTAATAGGATTAATTGCATATAAATTATCGATTTCTATTAGTGCTTTGAGAGATTTCTTTTTGGAATTGTTTCCTGGAGAAACGGGGTCTTTAATTACTGAATTTTTAAGTAGAGATTCAATATATATTGATGGGGTATTGTTTGGTATATTGGCAATAATAATATCTTCTAACGGAATGTATTCAGTAATTAGAATATCAAATTTACTATATAATTTAGATGAAGAAAATATATATGCAGTAATAAAAAATAGAATAAAATCATTTTTTATGGCATTTCTAATGATTTCAATGATTGTGTTTATGTTTATAGTATTAGGATGGGGAAATTCAATATTAGTTTTCTTTTCCACAATTGAAGGTTTTGAGTATATTAATGGAGGAATATCAAAATTTTATAACCTTGCTAGATATCCTATATCGTTTTTCATTGTATATTCAATATTAAAGATAATCTATACTTTAGCACCAAATGAAAAAATAAAGAGTAAGAGCGTAAGAAGTGGAGCTTTTTTTACTGCTATTTCTTTGATGATAATTTCTTTTATTTATTCGTTTTATGTTTCATTAACCCATCGTTATGATATACTATATGGTGGATTATCCAATATAATAGTATTATGTATTTGGTTATATATAGTGTCTTTCGTATTTATAGTTGGTTTTATTATAAATGTTAATAATTCAAAAAGGTTAAAGGAAAATAGAGGTAATGATGAAATTGAAAAAGGCAATAAAGACAATAACAAACAAGATTAAAGGTTGTAAAATAACCAAAGAAAAGTTAAAAGAAAATTATCTATTTTTTCTTGTTGTTTTTGGATTAACCTTAAATGATTTGATTCTGAGAGGTTTGACAATTGGAAATCATTTAGAGTTTCAACCTTTTTTAGGGTCTTTTGCTTTTGTTTTGCTTATTAGTAGTTTTGGATTTTTGGTTAAAGATAAAAAAAGAAGATTGTATTATGGAACAATTATAGTTTTATCTTTAACTATAAATATTTCAAATAGTTTGTATTTTTCATTTTATTCTTCTTTTTTATCTGTTTCTTTAATTTCGACTTCTGCCCAATGGTTAGACGTAAGTGATACAGTTGGAGAAGTATTGTTTAATGCAAGGGACATTGTTTATTTGTGGTTATTTGTTGCATTTATTCTTCTAAATTATAAATTCAAAAAAAGAAGCTATAATAAAAAAATAATCAAGGAAGAATTCTTTTCATATTTTACTTTGTCTGTATTGTTAATAGTGGTTTTTACATTAACGTTGAGTGGATTAGAAATAAGCAGACTTACAAAACAATGGAATAGAGAGTACATAGTAACAAAGTTTGGTATATATATCTATCAAGCCAACGACGTGATTAGAAGTATAGAGCCTAAAATAAACACTTTATTTGGATATGATAAAGGGATTCAGAATGTAAAAGAGTATTACGAAAACAGAGAAGTAAATAATGAAAAAAATAAATACACAAATATTTTTGAGGGAAAAAATGTAATAATGATTCATGCAGAAAGCATTCAAACCTTTTTAATGGACTTAAAATTTAATGATATGGAGGTTACTCCTAATTTAAATAGATTGGCAAAAGAAGGAATTTTCTTTTCGAATTTTTATTCTCAAGTTGGAATTGGAACAAGTAGTGATACTGAGTTTACTTTGTCGACATCGCTTTTACCGGCAAAGGATGGAACCGTATTTATTAGTTATTGGGACAGAGAATATTCGGCTATTCCCAAATTATTAAAGGATAAAGGCTATAGTACATTTAGTATGCACGGAAACAATGGTACTTTTTGGAATAGGTTAGTAATGCACGAAAAACTGGGTTATGATAAGATGTATCATAAAGTAAATTATGAAATAGACGAAGAAATAGGATTGGGATTATCTGATAGATCCTTCTTTAGACAATCGGTAGAAATTATTAAGAAAGAAAAAGAGAAAAATGACAAGTTTTATTCTACTTTAATAATGTTATCGAATCATACACCATTTTCCGAATTAGATAAATATGGAGAATTTGATTTATCGATTAAGACTAAAATTACTAATATTGATGGGGTTGAAGAAGAGGTTATAAGGCCTTACATGGAAGACACATTATTAGGGAATTACATCAAAGCATCTCATTATGCCGATACAACAATTGGAGAATTTATTAGTAATCTTGAAGTACAAGGACTATTGGATAATACTGTTGTGGTTATTTATGGAGATCATGACGCAAGACTAGCTAGAAAAGAATATAATAGATTGTATAATTATAATGCTGAAACGGATACGGTTTTAACTAAAGATGATCCTGGATATAAAAATATCGATTACTATTTCTATGAATTAAATAGGAAGGTTCCATTAATAATTTGGACAAAAGAAAAAAAATATGAAACTAAGGTTGACAAAGTAATGGGAATGATCGATGTTTTGCCTACATTAGGAAATATGTTGGGAATTAAAAGTGAATATTCTTTGGGTATAGACGTATTTAATGAAGAAGACAATTGCGTAATATTTAACAATGGCAATTGGTTAACCAATAAAGTTTATTATAATAGTCAAAAACAGGAGTATTTACCGTTAACCACTGAATCTCTATCTATTGATTACATTGAAAAAAATTCTGAAAGAACAGAAAAATTAATGTCTATTTCAAATGATTTAATCTTATATGATTACATAAAATATGTTAATAATTCTGGAAAAGTAAAAGAGGGAACAAAGTGAAAAAAATTAACATTATTGAAAAAGTTAGTATATTGTTTTTAGTTATAGTTGTTATTAGTACTATTGTTTATCTTCTTGTGAACTTTGTTTTCAATAAGAAAGAAGACGAAAATTTAGAAGTGGTAAAAAAGACTTCGAAATTTGAATATGTTTTGTACGTTGATGACAGCACATATTACAAAACTGAATTTGAAAATCTGATTGATATTTTAAGTGAAGAAGAACTAAAATATCAAAAATACGCAAAGGCTATTTCTAAATTATTTATAATAGATTTTTATACTTTAAATAACAAAAAGCATTCTTATGATGTTGGGGGCATACAATTTGTTCACAAAGATTTAAAGGACAATTTAATAGTAAATGCATCAAATACACTTTATAAATATATTAACAATAAAGAATTTGAGTATCCAATAGTAAAGAATGTTTCTGTTACGGGCATTGAGGAAATTAAGTATGAATATGATGAAAAAGAATATGAAGCATATTCAATTGATATGGAATGGGATTATGAAAAGGAATTAGATTATGAGAAAACATCTGAATTGATATTAATCAAAGAGGATAAACAATTATTTGTAGTTGAAAAAAAGGAATTATAATTCCTTTTCTTTTTCGAAAAAAGTAATAGTGATTTTATCTATTTCTGAGATATCAACTTTTGGTTCAATGCTTTGACTATAAAATTTTCCTGCTCTATTTGGATCGTAATTCGGTTCATCAGTTTTTATGATTTTAATAGTGATATCTATTGAACTATTATTTTCTTTCCATGAGTATACCTCTTCCAAACTATAAGTGCTGAAATCGGGAATAATATCAGTAGTAGGTTTTGGAGTACTTTCAATATATTTTCCGACTGATATTTCTAAATCCCTACGGATATTATTAACTACTGATCCAAAAGGTATATTTTGACTAATAATAATATTATCTTCTATTAAAGTTTTTACATCAACATAATTTATCATAACATTTACTTTATTTGAATTTTTCCAATTATTTAGAGTGGAAATGTTTTTTCCTACAAAATTAGGCAATAGATTTATTCTGGTTTCATTGTAAGGGCCTTGCCCAATAACTGGCTTTTCATAAAAATTGTTAATAGAAAAATTAATTTTTTTAATCAATTCAGGTGCTTCTTTTTCAAGATTAATATTCATTTCCTTCACAATATCTTTTAAACTTTGTCGATAATAATAATAATTATATAGTTGATCCTTAAATGAATCATCCCATATCAGAGTATCGTATCCCGAAAGATAAAGGGAATTAAAAGATAGATTTGACTTACTTAAGAGCATGTTTTTTGCAACATCGTATAATGATAATATTTGGTTAGTTGTCATATTGGTTTCAAAACTTTCGCTCATTACATCTAATAATGAATATAACTCATCAATTTTTTTAATATTTTTTAAACCATTTAATATACCATCTATTACTTTTTGTTGATTTTTACCTCTTTCTATATCATCCCTTTTTCCTTCGGAATAAGTGGGACAATATTTTTTCATTTCTACCCCAATATCAGATCCATCGTTTGGTTTGTGTCTATTTCTTGAAAGAGCTAATGCTTGTTCCCCGTTTAATTTTCTATATCCTTTTTCTACAAAAACTGTATCATTTCCCCAATTCCTACTACTGTTTTGCTCACATAGACTGTATGGAACGTCTACATTAATTCCACCCAGATTATCAACTAACTTTACTAATCCTTTGAAGTTAATTTTTACGTAATAATCAATATCTATTTTTGTAAAATTCTCAATAGTATTAATCATACATTCTTCTCCGTACCAAGCAGCATGTGTTATTTTATTTTCTTTTTGATTTTTAAAACAAGTAATAGGAACATAAGTATCTCTTGGTATACTTAACATTGTTGCAGATAATGTTTTAGGATTAAAGGTCATTAGGATCAAAGCATCACCATTAAATGCAGAACCACTTTTTATGCTTTCTAAAGTGGAATCAACTCCCATCAATAGTATTGTGAATGGTTTAGTAGTTTCTTTAATACTACTTACTTTATTTTTGATTATTTTTTCTTTAGAAGTTATTACAAGCGTTTCTTCTTCTATATTTTTAAAACCATTATATGAAAAAATTATAGGATAATTTGATGATAAGAATATAGCGTCAATTTTTTTTGCATATAATTCTTCTAGCATTTCTATCATGTTGTCATATTTTAAGACTTCATTCGAACTATTAAGTTTTTTTTCCTTTATTATTTCATTTGGAATAACATATCCTTCGATACTTTCTTTATTACTATAGATTCCAATTTTTTTGTTTTTTAAATTCTTTATATCTTTTATGTTTGAACTTTTTAAAACAATAAGACTAGATGAATATGACGAAGTGTTTGCCGTTATATTGTTAATAGAAGAATATACTTTATCCAAAGTGTTGTATATAAAGCTTTGGCCTGTAAATAATAACAAAAAGACAATGGAGTAAATAATAGATAGTTTGATTTTTTTATTTGAAATGGTTTTATAAGTTTTTAAGCCTAAAAAAAAGCAGAATAACAATAAAAACATTATTGCAAGAAATCTTAAAACGGTTTCAACGTTGTTTAATTTTATTAAAAAATAAACAATGTAGAAAGTACTTATTGCAAATAATGAAAACATCATCAATAGAAATAGAAAATATTTATTTTTTAGTATACTAATAATCTTATTCATAATGCCTCTTAACTTTAATAATTATATATTAAAATAAATATATATACAACAAGAAAATATGATATAATTATACAATAATAGTATAGTAGTCTAACACAATTCGAAAGGATAAGTATGAAAAAGAATAAGAGTCGTAATCTTGGATTTACAATGATGGAAATGCTGGCAACAATACTAGTATTGTTAGTA
>CAYRXC010000017.1:0-17972 GCA_964428195.1 uncultured Muribaculaceae bacterium
AGTGATCAGGCGATTCAGAATGGAATGGTCGTCGCTTAACGGATAAAAGTTACCCTGGGGATAACAGGCTTATACCACCCAATAGTTCACATAGACGGTGGTGTTTGGCACCTCGATGTCGGCTCGTCACATCCTGGAGGCGTATTCGCTTCCAAGGGTTGGGCTGTTCGCCCATTAAAGTGGCACGCGAGCTGGGTTCAGAACGTCGTGAGACAGTTCGGTCCCTATCCGTCGTGGGCGTAGGAAAATTGAGAAGACCTGTCCTTAGTACGAGAGGACCAGGATGGACGCACCAATGGTGTATCTGTTGTCACGCCAGTGGCAGTGCAGAGTAGCTATGTGCGGAAAGGATAAACGCTGAAAGCATATAAGCGTGAAACCTACTTCAAGATGAATTTTCCCATATTTTATATAGTAAGATCCCAGATAGACTATCTGGTTGATAGGCTAGGAGTGGAAGTGTAGTGATACATTGAGCGGACTAGTACTAATAGATCGAGGATTTAACCCTATCTAATTTGTTGCAAACCACATTATCATGTTTTCAGAGAATTATTGTCTCTGTACTAGTGACTATAGCGAAGTGGATACACCTGTTCCCATTCCGAACACAGAAGTTAAGCACTTCAACGCCGAAAATAGCAGTAATGCGAAGATAGGAAGTTGCTAGTCTTTTTTTTTGCAAAAAATTCAATAATTATCAATTATTTAATATATATAGTATTAACTAATATATCATTAATATCATAATTTGACTTTTGATACTAATTGGTTATAATATGTATTTAACCAAAAGGAGCAATAATGATGTTTAAAAGAATTGAACCTATTCATGTTAGCGATTCGCGCATTCCTCTATCTTCAATAACTGGAAGATTTATTGATTGTGATTCAGGTGCTCAAAATGGAGCTAGGTTTTGTGTTTCAGATGGTGTGACGAGAGACTTGACTAATGGTGATGAATTTAAGTTACCAAAAAATATCAAAGAAATTATGAACATATTAAAATACTATCCACAAATTTCCGAATTAAAAGAAGTTGCAAAAATGTGTACTAGTATGTTCACAAATTCTTATTCTCTTGATACAAAAACGTTATTGGAACAAATTAATACAGCAATAAAATTATACTATTATAGAAATATAATAGGTAATGGAGAAAAACCTTGTGATTACTTAGGAAAAAACTATTTTGGAGTTACTGCTGCAGGTGGAATTATTAGGGGTGAGAACTTAGAGGGATTCAACATAGGAGACTCTAATATAGTCTTGTTAGATAAATACTGCAATGAAATATCTAAATCAAGAGATAACGTAAAAGATCAAAAGGAAGATCGAGAAAAACACATTATTGAAAAATACTATCCAAATGTAAGAAATATAGATGAATTATGGCATGATAAAGAATTTAGAAGTTGGTTTAGGAAAACATTTACTAATTCATCATCACCATATTCTTTTGGAGTACTAAATGGAGAAGATAAAGCGTTAGATTTCATAAATTATTATAATTTTGATTTACAAAAAGCTCATTTTATTTTGGCTTATACTGACGGATTTGATGAAATAATGGATAGTTCAGCAAAGAGATACAAACTTTTGTATAGGAAAGAGTTTAAATTGAAAAAAGAAGGAACGATGGTTGGATATAAAAGAATAATATGATATTTATCTATTAAATTTGGTTGTGTTAACAACCTTTTTTAGTTATAATAATAATAGGTGATTAGAATGGAATACAAAATAACTACAAGAAGTGAAGAAGAAACTTTGGAATTGGCAGAAAATATAGAATCTGAAAAATTTCCAAATATGGTCATTTGTTTAGAAGGAGACTTAGGAAGCGGAAAAACCGTATTTACTAAAGGTTTTGCTTTAGCATTGGGAATAGATGAAATGATTACTTCTCCTACTTTTACTTTGATAAAAGAATATGAAAATGCGGAGATGCCATTATTCCATATGGATTTTTATAGATTAGATAAATCGCCTGAAGAAATCGGTTTAGATGAATATTATAATAAAGATGGAATAGTAATAATTGAATGGGCAGATGTAGTAAGAGACTATTTGCCAGAAGAAAGATTGGATATAAGAATAGTATCCATTGATGAAGACACTAGAATATTTGTTATTACTCCTATCGGTCAAAAATATATTGATTTATGCGAGGCAGTATTATGACAACTTTATTTATAGATACATCTTCTACTTATTTAAATGTATCTATAATTAAAGATGATGAATTGTATGAAAAACATATAGAATGTATTAAAGAGCACTCCAAACACACTATAAGATTAATTGAAGAGCTATTTAATGAAAATAATATTAAACCAATAGATATTGATTCTATTATGGTAATAAATGGTCCTGGTTCGTTTACTGGACTTAGGATTGGTGTAACTATAGCAAAAATATATGCTTGGTCATATAACATAAAATTGATACCTATATCAACTTTAAAAGCATATGCTATTTCAAATTCAAATTCGGATTATTATGTATCAGTAATAGATGCAAGAAGAAGTTTTGTATATGCTGGTATATATGATGGAAATTATAACAATATTATTGAAGATCAATATATAAAAATTGAAGATTTATATGATTTGATAAAGAATAAGAATCCTTTATTATTAGGTAATATTAATATAAAAGATATAGAAGCAAAAAAAGTAAGAATAAATGTTATGAAATTATATAATTACTATAAAGACAATACAGGAATTAATTCGCATAAACTGGTTCCGGATTATTTAAAAAAAGTAGAAGCTGAAGAGAAGTTAGAAGGAAAAAATGATTAGAGAATATAACGAAAATGATTTTAATAATATAAATGTATTAGGAAGAGATTTGGATATAAATTTCTTGCTTAAAATGACTCCTTCAAGAAAATGCTTTGTATATGAAGAAAAAGAAGAATTAATTGGATTTATTACCTTTGATATACTTGCTGATAGAAGTGAAATAATAGATTTTATTGTGCATATTAATCATAGAAAAAATGGAATTGGTTCTTTATTGATAAATAAAACAATAGAAATAGCAAAAGAAAGTAATTGTAAAAGTATTTCTTTAGAAGTAAAGAGTACAAATAAACCAGCTATTACTTTTTACCAAAAACATGAATTTAATATTGTGTCTACTAGAAAAAGATACTATGAAAATGGTTCAATTGATGCCCATTTAATGTATAGAGAGTTGTGATGTAATGAAAGACAAATATATATTGGCAATAGAAACATCTTGCGATGAGACTAGTGCTAGCATAATAAAAAATGGAAAAGAAGAAATTGGAACGGTTGTACTATCACAAATGGATGTTCATAAAAAATACGGTGGAGTTGTTCCTGAGATAGCAAGCAGAATGCACATAGAAAATATTACATTGGTTCTAGAAGAGTTATTAGATTTAACAAAAATGAAAATAGATCAAGTGGATTCTATTGCGGTAACAAACGGACCTGGATTGATAGGTTCTTTGTTGATTGGTTTAGAAGCAGCTAAAACATTGTCATTAATCTATAATAAACCTCTTATTCCAATAAATCATCTACAAGGTCATATATATGCAAATAGATTAATAGGAGACTTTAAATTTCCTTTATTGGCACTTATTATCAGTGGTGGGCATACCGATTTAATCTATATGGATAAAGACTTTAGTTATAAAAAAATAGGGGGCACAAAAGACGATGCTATAGGAGAAACATACGATAAGGTTGCAAGAATAATGAATATTCCTTATCCAGGTGGACCTTTGGTCGATAAATATGCATCTATAGGAGAAGCAACATATGATTTGCCAACGCCTTTAGATGATAAATCCTATGATTTTAGTTTCAGTGGATTAAAGACTGCAGTAAAAAACTTTTATGCCAATAATTCAGATATTAATATAGAAAATTTATGTGCCAGTTTTCAAAAAGTTGTAGTAAATATAATTTCAAAAAAAACAATGAGAGCAATTAAAGAATATGATGTTAAACAACTATTAATAGCTGGGGGAGTTGCAGCAAATTCTGGAATAAGAAATAAATTTAAGGATTTATGCGAAAAAGAAAACATTGATTTACTTATTCCTCCAATTAAATATTGTACAGATAACGCTGCAATGATAGGATGTGCCGCATATTATGCTTCAATTTACGACACAACGTCATATATGGATTCCTCTGTATTTTCAACTTCGGATAATAAATAATTATGTTATAATAATTAAAGAAAGAGGTAAATAATGAAAAAAAATTTGATAAGAATAATTATAACTATATTAGTTGGATTTATATATTTTTATATAGTATTACCACCAATAAATTTTCAAAATTATGATTTTTTATTTTTCTTGTTGATATTAATGGGAACATATTTACTAACTGGTGTAGTAAATATAATGGAATTAAAAAACATTATGAAAAAGAATAAGATACCGAGTTTTAAACCAACTGGTATTATATCGTTGTCAATAATATTAGTTATTGTATTACCAATAATAATTAATTTTGTATTGTCTCCACTATTCTTTGCAAAAAGTTATTCAAAGAGAATAGAAATAGATCAATCTGCAGAGTTTTCTAAAGATGTAGCACAAGTTGACTTCAATTCAATCCCTTTGATAGACAAGGATTCTAGTATTAAATTAGGAGATAGAGTAATGGGTCAAATTCCAGATCTTGTGTCTCAATTTGATGTATCTAACTTGTACACTCAAATTAATTATAAAAGCGAAATAACAAGAGTAACTCCTTTAGAGTATAGTGACTTCTTTAAATATTTATCAAATAGAAAAGAAGGAGTAAAAGGGTATATTAAGGTTAATTCAGTAAATGGGAATGCTGAATTAATTAAACTAGATAAAGGAATTCAATTTCTTCCATCGGCATTCTTCTCAAAAGATTTACATAGAAAATTAAGGTTTTCTTATCCAACTTTTATTTTTGAAAAAGAAACTTTTGAAATAGATGAAGAAGGCAATCCTTATTGGATAGTACCAAAATCAAAATTTGTTGGAGTTGGTATAAAAAAAGAAATCGATGGAGTAGTAATATTAAATGCCATAACTGGAGAATCAAAATATTATGATGTTTCTGAAGTACCCACCTGGGTTGATCATGTATACACATCGTCTTTAATATTAGAACAAATAGATGACTGGGGAAAATACAAAAAAGGTTTCTTTAATTCAATAATTGGACAAAAAAATGTAATAACTACAACAGAAGGATATAATTATTTAGTTATGAATGATGATGTGTATTTATATACTGGAATAACTTCTGTATTAGCTGATGAGTCAAATATTGGATTCATACTTACTAATTTAAGAACAAAAGAAACTAAATATTATGCTGTTCCTGGTGCAGAAGAGTTTTCTGCAATGGCATCAGCAGAAGGACAAGTTCAACAAATGAAATATGACGCAACTTTTCCTTTGCTTATTAATTTAAACGACAAACCAACATATTTAATATCGTTAAAAGATAATGCGGGTCTAGTAAAGATGTATGCATTTGTAGATTTAGTAGATTATCAAAAGGTAGTAGTTACTGATGCATCTTTAGGTATAGAAAAAGCAGCAAGCAACTACCTTGGTGATGCACCAACTATAGATGATAGTAAACTAACTAAGACATCTATTACAATATCATCAATAAATATGGTTGTAATAGAAGGTAATAGTATTTATTATATTATTGATGCAAATAACAATAGATATAAAGCTAATATTAAAGTATCCAAAGACATGTTGCCTTTCTTAAAACAAGGAGATGTAGTTGAAGTAAGTTATAAAGAGAAGAAAGATATTACCGAGATATCTAAGATAAAGTAGTTAACATTTTGTAGAAATATGTAAAAATAATAATTGTATATTGATTATTATTTTTTTTATTATATTATTAGTTCAGGAGAAGGAGAAATAATGGATAGTTTAAAAGAAAAGTCAAAAGGAAAAATACTATTTGAAACAATAATTTTTGCAATTATTCTATTAGTATTTCAAATAGTATCAGGAATAATTGCAGTGTTCATTCTGGGAGTATTTGGAATAGAATTGGGAAAACTGTTTGATTCAGTACTTTATATCTTTGGAATATTATCTCAAGTATTTGCGTGTTTGTATGTAAGTCATAGAATAAAGAAAGAATATAAGTTGGAAGTTAAATCAAGATTTTCATTTACAAAAATAAATTATGTATTCATTTCTGGGCTTTTATTATTTACTATTTCATTTCCAACATTATTTGAAGCTATATTAACAAAAGTTATTGGATTAAAAGTTAATCCTCCTGCGGAAGTGTCATTTTCTCTTGAGGGAATTTTGGCAATAATATCGATTGTAATAGTTGCACCAATTATAGAAGAAATAATATTTAGATTTGGAATATTAGAAAAAATGGAAACAAAATTCAAAAAGACAACCATGATATTAGTAGGCTCTTTTCTCTTTGCTATTGTTCACGGTTATGTATTGTCAGGATTTTTGACAGTATTATTGTTCGGCATAATTTTATCGATACTATATCTTCATACAAGAAACCTTGTATATCCAATGATTATGCATTTTATTAACAATTTTCTTGCAGTCTTAGTAGTATTGGTTATATCTTCAAATCCTAAACATTTACTTGCATCATTTCCAACGACACCTATTGATTATATAGTATTGTTGATTCTATCAGCATTAGGTTTCTTTATAATGTATAAAACTAAAGATAAAGTAAAATATCAAAATAATAATGAAAATGAGTTGTTATAACTCATTTTTTTATCTATTTTTGGTATAATAAAAGATATGGATTAATTAATAATAATATTAATAAATAGGAGGGTTTATGGATTTGTCTATGTTAAATGAAAAACAAAAAGAAGCGGTAACTCATATTGATGGCCCCCTATTAATATTGGCTGGACCAGGTTCTGGGAAAACTAGAGTTCTTACAAACAAAATTGCATACTTACTTGAAAGTAAAAAAGCTTTGCCTATTCAAGTGTTAGCAATTACTTTTACAAATAAAGCCGCAAAAGAAATGAAAGAGAGATTATATCAGTTGATTGGAAAAGATGTAAATGAAGTTCAACTATCTACATTTCATTCTTTTGGATTGAGAATAATTAGAGAAAATTATTTGGAATTAGGATTAAATAAAACTTTTACTATCTTGGATGAATCAGATAGTATTTCTCTTATTAGAAGAATATTAAAAGATCAAAATATCGATGAGAAATTAGTAAATCCTAAATACATAAAAAATAAAATAAGTTCTGCAAAAAACAATTTGATAGACAATATTGAATATGATAAGTATTCTAAAGGAAAAGTTGAAGAAATAGTTTCTACTGTTTATAAAAAATATCAAGATGCTTTGTTAGCAAGTTCATCTGTTGATTTTGATGATTTATTATATATCCCCGTAAAATTATTTAGAATGAATAAAAAGATACTAGATCAATATGTTGAATTGTTTAGATATATTTATATTGATGAGTATCAAGATACTAATGAAGCACAATATATACTAACAAAGATGATAGCGTCTAAATATAACAATATTACAGTAGTTGGAGATGAGTCTCAAAATATATATTCATGGAGAGGTGCAAATTTTAGAAATATTCTTAATTTTGAAAGAGACTATAAAAACGTTAAAACTATTTTATTAGAACAAAACTATAGATCTACAAAGACTATAATCAATGCTGCAAATGATGTTATCAAAAATAATAAAGAGAAAAAGGAAAAGAATCTTTGGACAGAAAACGATGATGGACAAAAGATTGTATATATAAGATCTAGGAACGAAAATGATGAAGTAATTAGGGTAATAGATGAGATAAATAATTTAAGAAAAGAAATCGAATTAAAAGATATGGCTTTACTTTATAGAACGAATGCACAATCTAGAACTATAGAAAAACATTTTTTAGAAAGAAATATTCCTTATAAGATAATTGGAGCATATGCTTACTATAATAGAAAAGAGATTAAAGATCTATTGGCATATTTAAATTTATTAAATAATCAAAAAGATGATATTAGCTTACTTAGATGTATTAATACTCCAAGAAGAGGTATCGGGAAAAAGACTATAGATGAACTTGAAGTTAATGCCAAACATAATAGCTGCTCTTTATTTGATGCTATTGAATCAGGAAAAGAAAACGAGTTTAAAAAAATGATAAACAGCATAATTGAAAAAAAAGATAAATTGTCATTGACTGAATTAGTAGAATTAATATTGACTAATACTGGATTAATCGAAGAACTAAAAAAAGAGAATACAATTGAATCATTAGCAAAGATAGAAAACTTAAATGAATTTAAATCTATTACTAAAGAATTTGAATCGACAACTGGTAATATTTCTCTTGAAGATTTTCTTGCGGAAATATCTTTACTTAGTGATGTTGAAGAGAGTAAAGAGCAAAAGAATGCAGTTTCCTTGATGACTATGCATTCAGCAAAAGGCTTGGAATTTGAAGTTGTATTCATACTCGGATTAGAAGAAGATGTTTTTCCACATTTTAATTCATTTATGGAAACAGATGATTTGGAAGAAGAAAGAAGATTATTTTATGTTGCCATAACAAGATCTAAAAGATACTTATATTTGTTGAATGCTAAAGAAAGATTATTGTATGGTAAACAAAATTGTAATATGCCAAGCAGATTCATCAAGGAAATAAATAATGATTATATTGAGAGCAAAGAGACTTTTCAAGAAGAAGAAAATGAAAAACAATTCATAGATTATTTTTATGAAGAAGATGTAGTGTATGAAGTAGGAAATCATGTTTCCCACGATGTATTTAAAGATGGTATAATAGTTGCTATAGATGGAAATATATTAACAATAGCATTCAGTAGAAAATATGGAATAAAGAAATTAATGAAAAATCATAAATCATTGAGAAAGATATGGTGAGTTATGAATACTAAATTAAGAATTGAAGAGTTAATAGAAAAGATAAATAAATGGAATTATGAATACCATGTTTTAGACAACCCTTCAGTATCTGATCAGGAATATGATAGTGCTTATAAAGAATTAGAATTACTCGAAAATAAATATCCCGAATATATTAGAGAAGATTCTCCAACTAGAAAGATAGGAGATGTAGTACAAGAAAAGTTTAACAAAGTTAAACATACAATACCTTTATTTAGTTTAAGTGATGCATTTAATGAGCAAGAAATTATAGAATTTGATTCAAGAATATTAAAAGAAGGAATGATTCCTACATATGTTTGTGAATTGAAGATCGATGGTCTTTCTGTTTCACTAACGTATGAAAAAGGTAGATTAGTAAGAGCTGCAACAAGGGGAGATGGCACAATTGGAGAAGATATTACGAAAAATGTAAAAACAATAAGATCAATTCCTTTAAAACTAACAAAAGAAATAAATATTGAAGTTCGTGGTGAAATATTCATGAATAAGAAAACACTAGAACAAATAAATATCGATAGAGAAAAAGAGGGATTATCTCCTCTTATGAACACAAGAAATGCAGCAGCTGGAAGTGTTAGAAATTTAGACCATAAAATAACAGCATCCAGACAGTTAGATTCATTTATTTATCATATACCCAATGCCTTAGAGTATGGGGTTAATACTCAATATGATTCTTTATTATTATTAAAGGAATTAGGATTCAAAGTAAATACTCATAATGAAATGTTGGATAACATAGATAAAGTAATAGAATTTATTCATCATTGTGCATCGATAAGAAAAAATTTGCCCTATGAAATAGATGGAATAGTTATAAAGATGAACAATATATATGATCAACAAGCGATTGGATATACAGCAAAATATCCAAGATGGGCAATAGCGTATAAATTCCCCGCAGAAGAAGTAATAACTAAATTAACTGATATTATCTTTACTGTTGGAAGAAGTGGAAAAATCACGCCTAACGCAGTATTAGAACCAGTTCTAGTTCAAGGTTCTATGGTAAAAAGAGCTACGCTTCACAATTCAAATAACATTATCGAGAAGGAAATAAAAATTGGGGATTACGTAACGATTAGAAAAGCAGGAGATGTAATTCCTGAGGTAGTTGAAGTTAAAAAAGAAAAAAGAGATGGAATCGAAAAAGAATTTATTATGATTGAAAATTGTCCAATATGTAATTCAAAACTCGTTAAAAACGAAGAAGAAGCTAATCATTTTTGTATTAATCCAGATTGTAATGCTAGAAAAATCGAATCGATTCTACACTTTGCTTCAAGAGATGCAATGAACATAGAGGGTTTAGGAGAAAGAATAGTAGAAGATTTCTATAATATGGGGTTTTTAAATAATATTTCTGACATTTATAAATTAAAGGAATATAAAGAAGAATTAGTTGAATTAGAAGGTTTTGGAGACAAGAGTGTCAATAAACTGTTGGAAAATATTGAAAATAGTAAATCTAATTCTTTAGAAAAACTAATATTTGGTTTAGGAATAAAACATGTTGGAAACAAAATGGCTAAGATATTAGCAAAAGAATATAAAAATATCGATAGTATAATTAGTTCTACTAAGGATGATCTTATTTTAATTAGAGATGTTGGAGATATAGTTGCAAATTCAATTGTCGAATATTTTCAATCTAATTCTAATATTGACTTAATTAAAGAATTAAAAGCATATGGAATAAATTCAATGTACTTAGGAGAATCAATAGAGATCAATGAAGATAATATGTTTTATCAAAAGAAAATAGTAATTACTGGTACTTTGTCAAAACCAAGAGAAGAAATAAAGAAAACACTTGAATCATTTGGTGCATATATATTAGATAGTGTTACCAAGAAAACAGATATATTAATATATGGTTCTAATCCCGGATCTAAATTAGAAAAAGCAAGAGATTTAAATATAAAAATTATCGAAGAATATGAACTTGAGGAATTATTAAGAAATATGCAATAAAATGCATATTTCTTATATTTATAACTCTATAAATCTACTTTTTTCTACTTATTGCATTGCTATTTTATAGGGGAGTTTTATATCTTAGAAATAAGATTATTACTAGAAGGAGGTGAGAACGTGCAAAATTACGAAATTAATGCGGATACTTTGGCAATAATTCCATTAAATAACTATAAATCAAAAATAATAGAAATTAATAAGGAATTAGAAGTAGACATGACCCCTATGAAGATAATTGATAACAGTTGTAAATATTTTGGAAGTTCATATAAAGGAAGGTCATATGGGACAAAAAATTTAATTGGAGTAAGCCATAAAGCTCCAATAATTGTTGAAGAATCAAGAGAAATAATATTTTTTCCAACATCCTCTCCAAGGCAATATGAATGCTCATGGATTTCATTAAAAAACATAAATGATTATAAAAGAAATTTTGATTCTTCAACTATAATATTTAATAGCGGATATAATCTTAATTTAGAAATATCTTATGGATCTTTAGACAATCAAATATTGAGAGCTGCTAGATTAGAATCGGTTTTGAGAAAAAGAAAAATAGTGTAAACTATTAAAAAATCTATTTATAATGATTAAAAATCGAGTTATAATACAAAGGGTGATAGTATGCTAAAAGCTGCTTTAGAAGTACTTAAAATAATTGAAAAAAATGGTTTTGAATGCTATATAGTAGGTGGTTTTGTCAGAGATTATTATCTTGGTGTTAGTAGTAAAGATGTAGATATATGTACTAATGCTAAATCAAAAGAGTTGCTTGAAATATTTCCAAACAGTAAAATACCAAAGGAAGTATATGGGGCAGTAACTCTTTTTTATAATGATGTAAGATTTGAAATTACTACATTCAGAAAAGAAATAAAATACGAAAATAGAAGACCAGTAGAAATGGAATATACTGACTCATTAATTGAAGATATAAAGAGAAGAGACTTTACTATAAACTCACTTTGTATGAATAGCAAGAAACAAATTATTGATTTGTTAAACGGAAAAAAAGATATAGATAATAAGACAATAAGACTAATCAACAAACCAAATGTTTCATTAAAAGACGATCCATTGAGAATTTTAAGAGCTATACGATTTGCTATTCAATTAGATTTTAAATTAGATAAAGAATTGACTAAAGGAATAAAAAAGAATAGAAAATATTTAAATAATATTTCATTTAATAGAAAAATGGGAGAATTAAATAAAATATTTGCATCAAGGAATGCTAAGAAGGGATTTGAATTATTGAGAGGACTAGGATTAGATAAGCAATTAAAACTACATGACATAAATAAACTAGTTCATGTAAATGATATTATTGGATACTGGGTACAATTAGACAAAGAAAATGTATATGAATATACTGCTTATGAAAAAGAAAATATAGTAAAAATTAGAGAGATTCTAAAATCTAATAAGATCGATAATTATACTCTTTTTAAATATGGCTTGTATATATGTTCGGTTGCAGCTGAAATAATGAAAATTGATAAAGAAGAGATTACTAAAAAATATAGTGAATTAAGAATAAAATCAAAAAAAGAAATAAACATTAGTGGTAAAGAAATTATTGATTTATTTAACAAAAAAGCAGGAGATTGGTTAAAAGGAGTAATAGAAGATATTACTGATAACTTGCTTAATGGAAAATTAGAAAATGATCAGGAGGCTTTAAAAAAATACATAATAAATAAATACATGTTATAATTACTTTGGGAAGTGATCTAGATGAATAATAAAATGTTAGAATTATTAAAAGAAAATAAATATTCCATATCAAATAGAGAATTAAGATTTTTTATTAAAAACAATACTAGTTTTTATGCTTTTGCGTTGATGTTATATTTATTAAATCATAATGAACCAATAGTACTTGATTATAATTTTTTTTCTAAAGAATTAGATATACCATTTAAGGAAATAATGATATCTATGGAGGAGTTAAAAACTAAGAAATATATTTCGATAAAATTAGAAAAAAATCAAGAAAATAAAATGGAGGAAAAAATATATTTAGAACCATTATTTAATAAACTATTGATGGATTTAATAGATGAGAAAGAAGAAGAAGAGCCTAATGATATTTTTTCAAAATTTGAAGAAGAATTTGGAAGAACTTTATCTCCAATAGAGTACGAATTAATAAATGGATGGTTAGAATTTGGTTACAAAAAAGAAATAGTGTTGGAAGCATTAAAAGAATCAAAACTAAATGGCGTAACTAATTTAAAATATATAGATAGAATATTAATTGAATGGAATAAGAAGGGAATAAAAAGTATAGCACAAGTAAGAAAAGATAAAGAAAAATTTGAAAATAAAAAAAACATAGATATCCCTGAATTTGATTGGGTAAACGATGAAGAAAATCTTTGATTATCTTGATGAGTTATATGATGATCCGAAACCAGAATTAAATTATACTAATGATTTTGAATTTTTAATTGCTATTGTGTTAAGTGCACAATCAACTGATAAGAAAGTGAATAAAGTAACAAGTATATTGTTTTCTAAATATAATATCGATACTTTGAGCAAGGCAAACAGAGAAGATATTGAACTAATATTGAAACCATTAGGAATGTCAAAGAAAAAGTCAAAGTATATAATTGACATTTCCAAAGAAATAGCAAGTAATGATAGAAAAATACCAAGAGATAGGGATTCCTTGATGAAATTGAGTGGAGTAGGAAGAAAAACTGCAAACGTGTTTCTTTCGCATTTATTTAATATGCCTTATATTGCTGTTGATACCCATGTAAGTAGAGTTTCAAAAAGATTAGGATTAGTTAACGAAGAGGATGATGTATTAACTATAGAGAATAAACTATATAAATTAGTTCCAAAGGATAGATGTTTAAAAACACATATTCAATTTGTGTTATTTGGAAGATATATATGTAAAGCAATCAAACCAAAATGTGATATATGCAAGCTTAAAGAACAATGTTTATATTATAAAAAAACCAGTTAATAACTGGTTATTTTATTTCTATTGTTTGTTTAATGTTGTTTCCATCTGAAGCTTTAACATCTATTCCTTTATAAGTAATAACATACTCTATATTATATATTGCAGCAGTGTTTGTTTTTATTGGAAATTCCGAAGGAAATCCAGGACTTTTTGACATTACATAAGATATTGAACAATCTTTTGTAATATCAATACCATTGTTCTTAATTGTGATTAAATCTGTCATTTTTATTTCTGGGCTTCCTATACTTTTTGTAATATTTTTTTCATATTCTGCTTTAGGATCAATTATTTCATTATTATATGTATAACTTACTCCAGGACTAGAATTTGGTTTAAATATTGAAAACGCTGTTTTTACCAATAAAGTAATTGTTCCGTTTTCATTTGGTTTATCTATTTGTATACTATTTCCTATAGTTGAAGCAATATACTTTTCAACATTATCAGGACCTTTATAGTAAATGTCGTGTCCTAATACTCCCATTTCACTTTCTATTCCTGATTTATGTATTTGAAGATACTCTGCACTATTCTTTCCATAATATGTTTCAAAGTGATTCAACATAAAATCATCTGTAAAATATGACGGAACTGCTGCTGCTTTCCAAGAGATATTTACTTTATTTCCGTTAATTTTTACTTCTATATCTTTTGGATTTGGTAATCTTTGATATCTTGGTGATATAGTCGTAGGTTCTGTCCCTCTACTAAAATATTCTGTTACTCTCATACTATCTGGTGTAAATTCACTAGGCAATTGAGGAGGAATAGAATCTTTTTCTATTGTAACAGGAACAACATTCTTTGGAGCCTTAAAGGTTTTTTCTCCACCTTTAACAACTTCTCTAAATATCATATTAAATAAAGTGTTTTTTCTTGATCCATCGTTGCTTCCATTGTACCAATTGTTTTTAGCTGATTCTGCAGTAATCTTATCATAACCATACCATACCGCTAGGGAAAACTCTGGGCTGTATCCAACTGACCATAGGTCATTTGATGCGGACCAACTAAGTCCCCATTTTCTTATAAAGTCGTCATCATAATTTGATGTTCCTGTTTTTACAGCAGTTTCAAATCCGGGAACATACCCTGAGGATCTACTTAATCCTCCGTCTACTGCCCATTTAAGCACATTAGTCATAATATATGCTGTTGTTTCTTTCATTACTTTATTTTTTATTTGAGAAAACACTTCTTCTTCTCCACTATCCATATATATAACCTTTGTAATAGTATAAGGTTTAATGAAATATCCACCATTTGCAAAAGCGCTATATGCTGCTGCCATTTCAACTGGATTAGTTCCATTGTATGCCCCAATTGCATGTGCTTCGTGAATTGCACCATCTTCAACTTCTGGCTTCATTCCTAGGCTTGTTACAAAGTTAAATATTTGTTTATTGTCTACTGATTGAAAGGCTTTTAATGCTGGGATATTTCTCGATAATCCAAGAGCTTGTTTTAATGTCAACAATCCCATATATTTTGAATCCCAGTTTTTGATAGCTTTTCCATTAGAATATGAATGAGGAGCATCCAAGAATGGGGTGTATGAAGACCAGTTTTCATATTCTATTCCCGGACCATAGTCAAAAATTGGCTTAGCTGTAGAACCTGGTTGTCTATCTAAATCTATTGCTCTATTAAAACCTCTTTCTACTTCTATATTTCGTCCACCGCTTAATGCAATTAGTGCTCCTGTATTAACGTTTGTAGCAGCTACTCCAGTTTGTGTTTTATCATTTGGCCAAGTAAACTTTCCTCCATCAACTATTTCATTTATTGCATCTTGTTTAACTCTATCTAAAGTAGTATATATTTTCATAGGAATAGTATATGGACTATAACCTGTTTTTTCTTCTACTTCGTTTATTACAACATCTAAGAATGACTGATATTTATTAAATTCCTCATTTTTTTGTTTTAACAATGTAGTAATAGGTATAGATTTTGCTATTTTTTCTTGTTCAGCACTTATATATCCATGTCTTTTCATTAAATAAAGCACTGTATTTCTTCTTGCTTCGATTCTTTCAGGTTTTGACCATGCATAATCTCCATAATAACTTGGTGATTGAAATAATCCCGCAATGAATGCTGCTTCAGACAAGTTAATATCTTTTACTTCTTTTCCAAAATACTTTCTTGAGGCTTCAGCTATTCCATAAGAACCATTTCCTAAATATGGAGCATTTACATAAAATTCAAATATTTGTTCTTTTGTATATTTTCTTTCTAATACGAAGATAGACATATATATATCTGTAAATTTTCTAGTTATAGTAACTTTTGTGTCGGTAATATTATTTTTTACAACTTGCATCGTTATAGTAGAAGCTCCACCAGCATCTGAATTACCCATTACCTGTCCTGTTGCTGCTTTAATAAATCTCGGTAAATCAAATCCATTATGTTGATAATATCTTGAATCTTCTGTTGCTAATATTGCATCTATCAACACCTCTGGAACATCTTCAAATTTAATTTTATCTCTTAACTCCAATCCTAATTTGGCATACTCTTTGCCTTCAGAATCATATACGATACTTGCTTCTTTTTTATACAATGTATCTGGGTTAAACTTTGGAGCAGTTGTAGCAATGTATACTATAAATGTAATTGCTCCAACCATTATCATTATTACAATTACTAATGCTATATTTAGTAGGATCTTTGCTATTTTTTTCCTCTTCTTTTTTGTAAATCTCTTTTTCTTTTTCCTGTTTTTTATCAAATCGATAATAATGGAACAAATAAATAAAACTCCAACTACAATCAAGACTTTTTTTAATCCTATTGCAAAATATCCAATTATTGACAGTAAGAATATAAAAGGCAGCATAGCCACTGTAACTCTTTTGTTTGCCAATTTTGAATAATTTTTAAATATTTTTTGTATTGCTTTCATTTATTTACCTCCGAAATATAATTTATCAATAATTTTTATATAATCTATTCTTTTCAAATAGTCATCTTTAATTATATATCCTTTTTCTTCAAAGAAAGTTAATGGTATAGAACTAACCTTATTTGAACTAATATAATCTAATAATATTTTACCACTTAAATAGAAAGTTTTATTTATTTTTTTAAATCTAACTATTATAAAAGATATAGCTCCATGTTCTAATACCTTTGAAATATGTTCCAATTGATGTTTGTGGATATTGCTTATTGGGAATCTATTAGAATTTTGAATTTCTTTTGCTTCAAAGTCAACATATTTCCCTTTATATATTCCATTGTAATCAGTGGTAGAAGGCTTTTCAAAAAAAGCTTTTGTTATTAAATGACTTTTTTTGGTATATTCAACATCTACAACTTTTATTGGAGTTGGTTTTTTATATACAATTGCAATATTATTATCGATATAATAATTATTAGCAATGTTTAAATCATATTCTAAACTCATACCTCTGTTTGCATAATCAATATTATTGTTTTCAATTTTTTTAATGTTATTTGGATACTTCATCGATATCACCTTAATAATTATACTATAAATTGATTACAAAAACTACTTTAAAACCTATTTAATGATATAATATTATCGTATGGTTATAGTAATTGACAAAATAAACCATATTTGAGAGAATATGAAAGAGGTGAAACTATGTTGTTAGAGGAAATATCTTTATCTCCACAAGACATATTAGAAAAGGAATTTAAAATTGATACAAGAGGATATAGACCACAAGAAGTTGATAAGTATTTAGATACTATTATTGGGGATTATACAAAATTTGTATCTTTATTAAAAAAGTTTAGCGACGAGAATAAGGAACTTTTAGAGGAAAATCTTAACTTAAAGAAAGAACTTAGAAATACTCAAGATAAACTAGACCTTTTAAAAACTTCAGATAAAGAAGTAACTAACGTAGATTTACTGAGAAGAATATCACAATTGGAAAAAGTAATTTATGGTGATAAATAAATACTATTGCAAACGCTGCATTCTAGTAATGTAGAGGAAAGTCCATGCTCACACTATTCCTATTAGGATAGTAATGTTCGTGCATAGGGAAAAAATAACCTATGATAGTCTTTGACTA
>CAYRXC010000018.1:0-17317 GCA_964428195.1 uncultured Muribaculaceae bacterium
AACGTATTAAGCTTTTTTTGAAGGAGGCCTATGATAATAAACAAAATAAAAAAAACAGGAAAAAATAAATATAAGATTATTGTTGATAATAAAGAGTTTGTTATATATGAAGACATATTAATAAAGTATAATTTATTATATAATAAAAAAGTAGACGATAAGTTATTAGCAAGCATTGAAAAGGACAATATATTTTATGAAGCATATGAAAAATCACTTAAATACTTAGATATAAAGATGAGACTAGAAAAAGAAATATATGAATATTTAATTAATAAATATGAAATTAATATTATAAATAAAGTAATAGATAAACTAAAAAAAGAAGGATACTTAGATGTTAATAAATACATTACTGCATATATTAACGACAAGATTAATTTTACTAACGATGGCCCTTATAAAATCAAAAGAGATTTAATAAATAAAGGAATTGATGAATCCATTATAAATATTGAATCGATAGACTATGATCTGATAAAAACCAAATTAGATAGATTGATAATAAAATATAGTAATCTAAACAAGAATAACAGTAGAAATGTTATTAAATCAAAGACGTTAACTCATTTTTCTCTTTTAGGATTTGATAAAGAATTAATCGAAGAAGTATTTGAAAACTTAAATATTTCAGGAGATAAGAATAAAATCAAAAAAGATTATGATAAATTATATTCAAAATATTCAAAGAAATTAACTGGTTATAAGTTAGAAGCAACAATAAAACAGAAATTATATCAAAAAGGGTATTCAATAGATGAAATAAATAACATTTAAAATAAGGAGTATACATGAAGAATAAAGGATTTACATTAATTGAGTTATTAGCGGTAATAATAGCTTTAGCAATAGTATTAGCAATAGCGGTTCCTAGAGTACTAAATTTAATAGATGACTCAAAGAAAGCTGCTTTTGAGATATCCGCAAATAAATTATTGAATGAAGCTAAAAAGGAATATTCAAAATATGCAGAAGAAAAAGAATTTATTATTGAAAACAAAGAGTTTATTGATGAGTCATTTGAATTACAAGGAGAATTACCAGAGAATGGTTCAATAAAAGTATTTGATGATGGAACAGTAGCAATAGCAGTTCATAATGATAAATGGTGTGCTCTAAAAAGAAATATAGAAGAAGAAATTCAATTAATACCATATGAAGGAGAATGTGCAATATTTACTCCAATAGCTTGTTTTACTTATAGCATTAATCCAACATATGTAATGATAACTGATTATGATGATTCTTGTGAAAAAGATGTAATAATACCATCTACAATAGAAGGATTACCTGTTACTAGATTAGGAAATAGTGCTTTTGCAAATAATCAGTTAACAAGTGTTGAAATTCCGAATACAGTTACAGTTTTAGAATATGGTTCATTTCTAAATAACTTATTATCTACAATTTTGATACCCTCTAGTGTTACACAAATTGATAATAGTGTGTTTAATACAAATCAACTCACTACTTTATCAATTCCAAATTCCGTAACACAAATTGGTCACGAGGCATTTGCAAATAATCAAATAACTAGTGTAACCATACCTACTAGTATCACTACAATATATAGTAGAACTTTTATGAATAATCAACTCACAAACATAATAATACCTAATAATATTACTTCAATTGAATATAAAGCTTTTGAAAATAATCGACTCACAAGTTTAACAATTCCAAATAGTGTAACGGAGATTGAATGGAGTGCATTTAGAGACAATCAATTATTTTCAATATCAATTCCAAATTCTATTACAGACATATCAGGATGGGTTTTTCGAAGTAATCTTTTAACTAGTATTTCTATTCCAAATAGTGTCGTAACTATGACAAACGGACCTTTTGAAGACAATCAATTAACAAGTGTAACTATGCCTGCAAATGTTGATATTGGAACCCCAGGAATTGGGCTTCCAATGGTTTCTGCATCATTCTATAATTCTTATGTTACGGATAATGCAAGAGCTGCTGGCACCTACACTTCAACATGTCAAGATTGTGTATGGACTAAACAACCATAATAAAAGGAACTACTCAGTAGCTCCTTTTTGTTCGTTCATATAATTGTCGTATCTTATTTTAAGTTCTGGATCAAATATTTCTAATTTGTATTTTGTTCTTAATTGATCAAGAGCAAATGCTTCAATATTTGTTGTATTTGTTACTTTATCTTTTGCTATTGCATCTTTTATTGATTCTTTTAAATCTTCAAGTTTACCTTTTTCTTCTTGTTTTTCTTTGTATATTATGTGATATCCAAATTGAGATTTAACTGGTTCTTTTGAGTATTCTCCTACCTTTAAGCTAACTGCTGCATCTTCAAAAGGTTCTACCATTACTCCTCTATTGAATGGATCTAATAATCCGCCTTTTGTTGCGCTTCCATCGTCTGAGTTCTTTTTAGCAAGTTCTTTAAACTTTTCTAATTTATCTTCTGCATCATTAATCTCTTTAATTAAGTCTTTTGCTTTATTTAATGCATTCTCTTCAGCACTATTAGTCAATAGAGCTTTTTCATCTTCAGTCATTGTATCTTTAATTAAACTTGTATCAGGTTTAATTAATATATGATAAGCTGTAATATCTCCAATTGATTTATTATCATAATAATCTTTTATCTCTTCATCGGTAATCAATGACATAGCATAATCTTCTTTAGCAAGTTCTTTCTTTTGGTTCATTTCTAGCAATTCATATAATTCTTTTTCTGTTGTTACTCCATAGTAATATTGTATAGCTTCCGCAAAGTCAGATCCAAGTTGTTCTTTTGCTGCCAATATTTGAGCTTCTATTATATCTTTCATTTCTTGTGTTGTTTTATATTCTTGATTTAATAATTTAATATTGATTTCGTTTAGTACATACGCAAATCCATAATTAAACTTTAAATCCTCATATAAATCATCTGCGGTCATATTGGCACCCTTCATTTCAAATAAAACTTCCTTACCATCTTTTAATTTTGGTGCTCCACATCCAGTTAGTAGTAATACTACCAATGAACTAATAAATATTTTTTTAACTATTTGCATAAATTCTCCTCCTAGCAACTAAATGAAATTATACTAAAAATTAACAATAATGTAAATGTTTTTGACTATTTTGTTTAATCTATTGCCCCAAAAAAGCAATAGTGATAAAATGTTTATACGGGTGATCAGATGAAAATTAAAAACTTAGAGATAAATTTAGTTCAATATGGAAATAAAAAAGGCAAAAATATTGTTCTTCTTCATGGATGGGGTCAGAATACTGATGTAATGGATATTTTGGGTAAAAGATTAGAAAAATATTTTTATGTAACAAATATTGATATGCCAGGCTTTGGTAAAAGTGACAAATTAGAAAAAGCTTTAACTATATACGAATATGAAGAAATATTTGAAGAGATAATGACTCAATTAAAGATAAAAAAACCAATATTGATTGGGCATTCCTTTGGAGGAAGAATAGCAATAATTTATGCTTCTAAAAAAGAAGTTGAAAAATTAGTATTACTTGCTGCTCCATTTAGAAAGATGATCAAAGAATTAACATTAAAGGTAAGGATATTGAAAGCACTTAAAAAAATACCTATATTAAATAAATTCGAAGATTATGCTAAATCAAAAATTGGATCTACTGATTATAAAAATGCTGATCCAATAATGAGAGAAACACTAGTAAATATAGTCAATGAAGATTTAACTGAATGTTTAAGAAAGATTCAAGAACCAACATTGTTGATATGGGGAACAAATGATACTGCAGTTCCAATTGAAGAAGCTAGATATGCAAAAGATATAATGAAAAATGCTGGATTGGTAGAATTAGAAAATTCAACTCATTATGCATTTGTTGAAAGAAAAGAAAGAGTAGTAAGAATTTTAGAAAATTTTTTTGGAATTGAAGAACCTAGGAGGAAAATATGAAATTAAAAATTGGAGTAATCTTTGGTGGAGAAAGTGTAGAACATGAAATAAGTGTAATTTCTGCTATACAAGCTATGAAAGCTTTAGATGAAGAGAAGTATGAAATTGTACCAATATATATATCTAAAGATAGAGAATGGTATACCGGGAATTTACTTAAGGAGATTGATTTATATAAAGAATTCGACAATTTAAAAAAGTATGCCAAGAATGTTGTTTTATATAATAAATCAGGTACTTATGTACTTCAAACAAAAAAAGGATTAAAGAGAGTTGTCAATGAAATAGATCTAGTATTACCAATAATGCATGGTACAAATGGGGAAGATGGTTCTATTCAAGGATATTTAAATATGATAGGTATTCCTTATGCTCAAAGTAATCTATATGCTTCTACAATAGGACAAGATAAAGTATTTCAAAAACAAATATTGAAAGAAGCTGGGCTTCCTGTATTGGATTTCATTTGGTTTTTTGACAATGACTATTTAGAAGATTTTAATTCAATAAAAAAAGGTGTTTCAAAGATTGGATATCCAGTTATAGTTAAACCAGCAAGATTAGGAAGTAGTATTGGAATTAAGCTTGCCAATAATGAAGAAGAATTAAAAAGTGCAATTGATTTTGCAATTAGGTATGACGATAAGGTATTAGTTGAAAAAGTAGTAAAGAATTTAGTTGAATTAAATTGTGCAGTATTAGGAAACAAAGACGGATGTGAGACTAGTTTGATTGAAGAGGTTTTATCTTCTGGGGATTTATTGTCGTATGATGATAAGTATGTTGGAGAAAAAAAGACAAAAGGTATGCTTTCTGCTAACAGAATTATTCCTGCAAAGATAAACAAAAATACAGAAAAAGAAATTACCGATTTATCTAGAAAAGTATTTAAAACAATCAATTTTAGTGGAATAGTAAGAATAGATTATTTGATGGATTCAAAGAAAGGCAAGATGTTTATTAATGAAGTAAACACGATCCCAGGATCATTATCTTTCTACTTATGGGATAGTAATAAAAAGAATTATACAAAATTATTAGATGAACTAATTAATCTAGCTATTAAAGAATATAAAAACAAAACAAATAAAACACATTCATTTGAAATTAATATTCTTAAGAATTATAATGGATTAAAAGGCAAAAAAGGGAAGTTGAAATTTTAACTTCTTTTTTTATGATATAATTTATTTAGATAGGAGAGTATATGGAAATAGAAAATTTAAAGAAAAAAAACAAGACTATAATTACTATACTTGTTGTAATCTTTGTTATTGGAATTTGCATATTAGGTTATTACGTATTTAATAAATCTTCTAGGAATAATGAAATAAACAAAAATGATACAGAAATAGAGAAAGAAGATAAAGATAAAGAAGAGGAGACTGAGGAAGAAGACATTAATCAAGTTACAAAGACAGATGATCAAATATTTGATGAAATAGTTGAAATTATTAAAGATGAGTTATTTATATTTTATGGGTTAAATAGCATAGAAGACCTTACTCCCGAAATTAAAGCTTTCTTGGCAATTAGCTTGTATAATAACAATAAAGGATTAGATGAGTATATTGAAAATAATACTCCTTTAAAGTCTGAAGATTTGAAGGAAGAATTTAATAAGAGTTCTTTAAGGGACTTTGAGTTTGAAGATATAAGTATTCCTTGTACATTGTATGAAAAATTTGATCATTATGCATGGACATACAGGTCGGAAAGTAAAACATATGATTATACTGAAATAGGTCATGGTGGTTCAGGAGCTGGGCCAATAGATAGTCAAATAACAAAGAAGAACAAAGAAAATGGGTTATATGTTATATCTTATAAATATTTGTGGGAATCTTATGGAGAATTTGAAGAGGAATTAAATGTTTATACAAAATTTGAAGATGCAATGTCTTCAAGAAACCCACTTGTAACCGTGAGTAGAGATATTAACAAAGAAACACTAATCGAAACCCAAGCCTCTAATATATTAAATACACTTGATACTTATACTTTTACTTTTGAATTAATAGACAATAAAATAATATTAAAAGATTTTGTTAGGAACTAATTGGTTTAGTTTCTTTCTTTTTTATATATATGGTATACTAATGATGTGGTGATAATATGAAAAGAAAAATAAAAAAGAAAGCAATATTTATTTTGATATTAATATTTTTGTGTATTATCTTATTTAATTCGATTAAATTGTTTAATGGATTAAAAGAAGAAAAGAAAATAGATGCAGAAGAAGTCGTTACTGAACCTAGAGAACTAACTACAAAGGTTAATCTAGTAATGGTTGGAGATGCATTGATACATGGGACAGTATATAAAGATGCATACAATAGTGAAACTGATACTTATGATTTTAAAAAGCATATATCTTTAATAAAACCAATAATAAAAAAATATGATCTTGCATTTTATAATCAAGAAACAATATTGGGAGGGAGAGAACTTGGATTTTCTTCTTACCCTCAGTTTAATTCTCCTCAAGAAGTTGGAGATGCAATGTTAGATGCTGGATTCAACATGGTCGGTTTAGCCAATAATCATACTATGGATAAATATGAAAAAGGAATTAAAAATTCTTTAAATTACTGGAATGATAAAAAGAATGTATTAACTGCAGGAAGTTATCTTTCTTTTGAAGATAGAAATACTCCAAGAATAAGAACAAAAAAGAATATTTCATATACTTTGTTAAGCTATACTTATGGAACTAATGGTATACCTGTTCCAAGTGGCAAAGAATATTTGGTTAATTTATGGAATGTATATTCTGATTCGGATTATCAATCATATAAAGAACAAGTAAAAAAAGATATAGAAGCTGTAAGAGAAAAAGTAGATGTATTAATAGTTTCAATGCATTGGGGAGTAGAATATACTTTTACTCCAAATACATTTCAAAAAGATATGGCTAATTATTTAGCATCTCTAGGAGTTGATATAATAATTGGTCACCACCCACATGTAATACAACCCGTTACTTGGATTGATGATACTTTAGTATTTTATTCGCTAGGGAATTTTTTATCAGCTCAGCTTCAAGATCAAAATTTCAATAAGATGATTGGATTAATGAGCAATTTAGAAATTGTTAAAACAGTTAAAGGAGATCAAAAAACAATAAAAATACAAAATGTAGAAAATGAATTGATATATACTTACTATAATGGATTTAAGAATTTTAAAGTAATACCTTTTAGTCAAATGACTGAAGAATATAACAAGAATTATAAGAGTTTATATGATTCATATAGTCAAATAGTAAAAAAATTAGATCCTAACCAAGTAGTTAAACCTTTAGATTGAGATGTACTTTTATAATAAAGTATAGTATAATTACGTAAGGTGATAAATATGGATAGTTCATTATATTTACAGTATGGTTTAATAGTATTAGTTCTAGTTTTTATTGCAATAATTGTAATAAAAAGTGGAAAAAAAGATTTTAAAGTAGAAGCTAATAAGCTTGTAGAGTTATTGGGTGGAAAAGATAATATAGTCAATATGGAAGTCAAATTATCTAGATTTAAAGTAACTTTAAAAGATGTAAAATTAGCTAACAAAGAAGCAATACAAAAACTTGGTGCTAAGGGAATTGTAGAAATCGATAATCAATTAAAAATAATTCTTGATTCAAATGCAGCAAAGCTAAAAAAACATATAGATGATTTAAAAAAGAATGAAGCTATAAAATAAAATACACTTTAGTGTATTTTTATTTTTGTCTTTGACTCTTCAATTGGATATTCTCCAAATAGTTTATATTTTAAGTATTGTAATTCATATTCATTAAATTCAATTCTGCTTTTTGCTTCTTTTTTTGGGAATGACTCTTTATCATATACATCAATAGATGTAATATAATCAATTTGTTTTCCTTGTAAATCTCTTTCATTTAAATAATTTAATAGTAGAGATTCTGAAATCTTATGTTTCATCTTTCTTTCATCTCTAAATGCAAAGTATAACCATTCTTGATTTCCTTTATTTATAAAATCTCTCAATAAAAATAAATTACTTTTAATACAGCTTTCTTCTTTTGGAGTACAATGTATTATTCCGCTTGGTGATGCAGTAAAATCCGATTTTTCAAACAGTAGGTTTTTTATTTTAACTTTATGAAAATTAATAGCTTTATTTACTTTATTGTCTCCAGATAAAACTCTATCAATTAATATATCTCTTTTACTTAATATAGATAGCAATAAATCAAAGAATAGCTCTTTATTATTAATCTTTATGTTTTTTATGCCTTTTTTTATAATAGAATTATAAATTGGAAAAATTTTGGCCATTTCTTCTTTGTCGTGTTTGTCCCATTTATATGTATCAAAACCAAGAATATGAAACAAATTTGATTGTTCTAATCCTATATGAAATGTATTCTCTTGACTAGTGTTTACTCCAAATATTTTCTGATTATATCTTCTATCAAACATTACAATATTATTTTTAATAGATTCAAAAATATCTAATAGCTCGTTTTCATCTAGATAAAAACCCGAATCTTTTTTAAATAATATATCAAAATCTTTCTGACATAAATCTTTTATTCCTTTTTTTCTTCTCAATTCATTTATATATAATGCTAAATAATCTTCATTTATATTGCTACTAGGAATATCAAATAACGTTCCCATTAAGAAAATAGTGGGTAGTGAACTAATAATCGATATTAGCTTATCGATATCTCTATTGGCCATATGTATTCTTGCTTGGTTTATTAGTTCAATAGTTTCGTAATCCACAATTCCTCCATTAAAAAAATCACTATACGTGATTTTTATTTTAATACAAATGGGTCTAAGCTTGTTCCTGTGCCGCTTAATATTGCTACATCGCCTTTTAACTCTATTACAGGATATGCTTTAACTGATACCTCAGCATTTAGTGATATTAATCCGTGTTCAGCATATGCTCTAAATACTTTTTCGGTTGTTCCTTTAACAGGAGTTAAAGTCCAAAAACTAGGAATTCTTGCCATATAATTATAATTTCCGCATGCTTTTATATTTGTAGGACAATTTGGATCATTAGATGCAGACAAATATTCGTAAACACTAGGAATACCTATCATTTGATCTTCAAATAATTTAGAACATTCTACGCTACCATCTATTGCTAATTCTGCAATATCTCTTTCTCCTATACATAAATCCATATAAGATAACTTAGCTTTGCTACTATTAGAGAAATTTGTAGCATCATACAGATATAGATTAACATATTCTTTAATTCTACTGACAGAATAGTCATTTACTCCATTAGCTTGGTTCGTATTAACGTTAAATCTATCATCCCAAACCCTACTTTGAGCAATTTCTCCATTATAAAATAACTTAATACTTTTATCTTCATTTAGGCTCATTATTCTCCATTTTTTACCCGCAAATATTATATGGTTTAATGCTTTATCACCTCTAAATACATATTTTTCTCCAATTTGATAAAGTCCATTTTCTCCGTTTTTACTCTCTTGTTTTGCAATCGAAACTAATCTATCATAAAGTAAAATGGTATCATCTTTTATTCCACATTTGACATAAGGATTATAAAAATACTCTCCATTAACATTTGTAACAGTAATATAAGATGAACATTGATTTCCACCCATAGTTTGTTTTAGCATACCTCTTTCTACTAGAACATTAGAAAAAAGTCTTTCCATTCCATAATTTTCACTTGGTAGTAAATAAGGTTTTTCCTTATAATATTTTTGAGCAGCTTTTATTAGCTCTATTTCACTAGCGTTATTTCCTATATTAGAATCTTGAACTAGCTTCAATATTAACAAAATTACTACTATTATTATTGCTCCTATGATGACTAATCTTATAATTTTTTTCATATGTACTTTCTCCTTAATTAAATTATAACATAAAATTATTTATTTGTTATTCTATAAAAGTTGATAGATGGTTTATTTAATACTCTAATATTCATTGCAGATGTTCCTATTCCAGAAGAAATATATAAATCAGTATCATTTATTTTGTAATACTCATCGTAATATATTTTTGCACCTTTTGGAGTAAATACTTTCCCTATTAGTGGAAGTCTTACTTGTCCATTATGAGAATGTCCAGCTAGTACTAAATTAAAGTTGTACTTCTCAATATATTTCATATTATCTGGCTCATGCATCAATAATATATTATATGAAGGGAATTCCTTATCTTCTATCCAATCTAAATTCGGTTTCTTTTCTATATAAGACTTAATCCCTGATAAAGATATCGTATTTTTATCTTTATAAATAATTTCAACGTTATTTTCTAAATTAATAAAATTACTATTTTCCATTATTTCATAAAAGGATTTATTAACTTTATCATGATTGCCTCCAACAAAATAATTCCCATAAACAGAATTTATTTTCGATAAATATTCTATAAGAGTATTTTTGGCACTAGTTGTTACTTTTACATCTCTATCTATTAAATCTCCAGTAAAAATGACTATGTCTCCTTCTAAATCATTAATATTATCGACAATTTTTTTAATATTTTTTTTATTAATTGTTCTTCCATAATGAAGATCAGAAAAATGAACTATCTTTAGTCCATGAAAAGAACTCGGAAGTTTCTTATTAATTATGTTATATTCCTTAATTCTTAATCCTCTTACTCCTAGAGTAAAACCATAAGTTATAAAAATTGTAATAAATATAATTATTACTCCAAGTATTTTAATAGACAATTTTTTCTTATTTTCATTTTCCATAAATAATCCTTACCCTAATGATACTACAATCATCATAATAAATGTAACTAAATTATGAAACATATGGAAAAATATAGGAGCAAATATAGTTTTAGTCTTATTATATATAAATGCAAATCCAATACCTAAAGCTGCATATGGAAATACAAATAAAAAATCAGATAAAGATTCAAAAGAATATATTATATGTGCTAATCCAAATATAAGACCACTAACTATACAATATAGAGTCTTATTATTTATTATATTATTAAATGCTTTTCTATAAATAAATTCTTCTTTAAATGGTGCAAAAAGTACTGCAATCGTAAAAATATAAAACGGAGCTTCCTCAAAAGTATTATCTAATAATTTTTGATTTTCAGAAGTTTCTTTTGATGTTAGCATTGTTACAATAATATTTAAAACAACCATTGCTATAAATCCAATTAAATAATATTTAGCGTTATCTCCGAGTATATTAACTATGTTTGATTTAAATGTATTAAACTCTTCTTTAATTTCTTTTCTATAAAAATAGAATAATAATACTATTAACACAATATCGAAACATATTAATATTATATTAATGGGAATAATATTCAAAAAAGATTTTGGTATTATTGGTATTAAAAATACTGGAATAAATTGGAAAAGAATTGCAAATAAGTATATAGATAAGTTGATAATTTTCTTTTTCATATCTCCTCCAACTTAATTATACAAAAAATAGCATAAAAATCTATTCTTTTTAATATTTATATGCTATAATTGACACATAAACAAACAAGTGGATCACAAAGACCCACTTTTTATATGGGTAAGGAGTCATTATGGAAACTAAAATTAAAAAGTTAGTAGAAGAAGCATTATCTGAGACTGATATTAAGATAGATAGTGTAGAATATATTAAAGAAAACGATACCTATTATTTAAGAATTATAATAGACAAAGAAGGATTTGTTACTTCTGAAGATTGTGTTAAAGCTACAAAAATTATTAATCCAATATTAGATCAAACAGATATTATTGAAAATTCATACATATTAGATATATGTTCAAAGGAGAGAGGTTAAAATGGACGGTAAAGAATTTATAAGTGCAGTTGAGGTAGTGGCAAAAGAAAAAGGAATATCAAGGGACGTTATATTTGAAGCAATGGAACTTGCTTTAGCATCTGCATACAAGAAAAATTTTGATTCAAAAACAAATGTTAAAGTTGACTTAAATAGAGAAACGGGAGACATTAAGGTATTTAGAGTTTTCAATGTTGTTAAATCGATACCAGAAGATGAAGAAGATGAATTAATAGATTCGTATATTACTTTAAAAGATGCAAAATTAAAACAAAAAGATATCAAAGTTGGAGAATCATTTCAAGAAGAAGTTACTCCTAAAGATTTTGGAAGAGTAGCTACATCAACTGCAAAACAAGTTGTTATTCAAAAAATTAGAGAAGCAGAAAGAGTAAGCATAATGGATGAATTTAATGAAAAACAAGATGAACTATTGATGGGACAAGTATCAAGAGAAGATGCAACAAATTACTATATAGACTTAGGAAGAGCACATGGAATACTTCCGAAGGCTGAAATTATTCCGGGAGAATCTATAAAGATGGGGCAAAGTTTAAAGGTTTATGTAACAAAGATAGATGATTCTGGAAAAGGACCTTTGATATTATTGTCTAGAACTCACTATGGATTTGTAAAAAGATTATTAGAATTAGAAATCCCAGAATTAAAAGAAGGAATAATAGAACTTCATGGGGTTGCTAGAGAAGCCGGAAGTAGAAGCAAAATTGCAGTTTCTTCAAAAAATTCCAGAGTAGATGCTGTTGGAGCTTGTATTGGAGAAAAAGGAACTAGAATAAATAGAATATCTAAAGAATTAAATGGAGAAAAAATAGATATAGTATTGTTTGATAAAGATCCAATTACTTTTATTAAGAATGCTTTATCTCCAGCTAAAGAAGTTAATATATTGATATTAAATCCTGATGAAAATCATGCTATAGCAATTGCTGAAGGAGAACAATTATCTCTAGCAATTGGTAAAAGAGGACAGAATGTAAGATTGGCAGCTAGATTGACTAAGTTTAAAATAGATGTTAAAACTCCAGAAGATATGAGAAAAGACGGAATAAATATCAAATTTGAGTAGGTGACTTATGAAAGAAAAAAAGATTCCAATGAGAAGTTGTGTAGTAACAAAAGAAAAACTTCCTAAGAAGGAATTGATAAGAGTAGTTAGAACTAACGAAGGAATAATAATTGATGAAACTGGCAAGGTAAATGGAAGAGGAGCATATATAAAGAAAGATATAAAAGTAATTGAAAAAGCAAAAAAATACAAACAACTAAATAAAGCTCTTCAAACAGATATACCAGATGAAATATATGAAGAATTAATAAAAATAATAGATTAAGAAAGAGGTGATGCTCTATGATGACCGTTAAGGAATATGCAATAGATGTCAAAAAAAGTATTAAGGAAGTATTAGATAAGTGTATTGAAATAGGAATTTCTGCATTTAACGAAAATGATACTTTGACAGAAGAGAATGTAATAGATTTAGATAATAATCTAAGTTTTGATGATGAAGAGGAAATCGTAGAGGAAGTTGTAGAAGAGATTGTCAATAAAAAAATTGATGATACTATAAAACTCGAAAAATTTACTAAGAAAGATTATGTTAATACTGAAGATTTTATTTCAAAAAGAAAAGAAATGTATAAGAATAAAGAAAAGTTAATATCTAATATACCAAATAAACAAGACAATATAATTGTTTACAAAGAAGGATTAACCTTGAGTGAACTTGCTAATCAATTGAATGAAAATCCAGTAGTGTTGATAAAGAAGTTTATGAGCATTGGAGCTATGTTGAATATGAACTCAAATGTTTCTTATGAAGATGCAGAATTAGTAATGGTTGACTATGACAAAGAATTAAAAAAAGCTGAAACTCAAGATGAATCAAACTTTGAAAAGCTAGAAATATATGATGATAAAGAATCTTTAGAAGAAAGACCACCAGTAGTAACAATAATGGGACACGTAGATCATGGAAAGACAACTTTATTAGATACTATTAGAAAAACTCATGTAGTTACGGGAGAAGCAGGTGGAATAACACAACATATTGGAGCTTATCAAATTACTTTTAATGATAAGAAAATTACCTTTATAGATACTCCAGGACATGCTGCATTTACAGAAATGAGAGCAAGAGGAGCATCTATTACTGATATAGTAATAATAGTAGTTGCTGCTGATGATGGCGTAATGCCTCAAACAAAAGAAGTAATAGATCACGCTAAAGCTGCTAAAGTTCCAATTATTGTTGCAATAAACAAAATTGATAAACCAAATGCTAATCCAGAGAAGGTAATGCAAGAATTATCTGAATATGGATTATCTCCGGATATTTGGGGAGGAGATACATCATATGTAAATGTGTCAGCATTAAAGGGAGAAGGAATAGACAAACTATTAGATAACATTCTTTTAATAGCAGAAATGGAAGAATTGAAAGCAAATAAAAATAGATATGCTTTAGGAACTGTAATAGAAGCAAATTTAGATAAAAATTTAGGTCCTACAGTTACAGTGCTCGTTCAAAATGGAACACTTAGATTAGGAGATCCAATAGTAATTGGAACTAAATATGGAAAAGTAAGAACATTAAAAGATGACCAAGGTAACAGCATGGTTGAAGCTCCACCAAGTTCTCCAGTTAAGATAACTGGAATAAACGGAATGCCTACTGCTGGGGATAAATTTATGGCTTTTGAAACAGAAAAACAAGCAAAAAGTATTGGAGAAACTAGAAGTGAAAAAGCTAGGGTTAAATCATTAAATCAAGATGAAAAGACTATAGATGATATGTTCAATGATTTAGGGGATCAAAGAAAAGAGATAAATATTATTATTAAAGCCGACGTGAAAGGTTCTGAAGAAGCTTTGAGGCAATCTTTAGAAAAATTAAATAGCGAAGGTTCAAAAATTAGTATTATTAGAAGTGCTACAGGGCCAATAACTGAAAGCGATGTTATTTTAGCAAGTGCAACAAATTCCTTTATTATAGGATTTAATGTTAAGACATCAAATAATACTTTGGAAATTGCTAAAAACAAAGATATAGAAATAAAAGAATACAATATTATTTATAAAGTAATAGAAGATTTAGAAAACAAGATGAAGAGTTTATTAGAACCTGTTTATGAAGAAGTAGTAACTGGATATGCAGAAATACTCAAGATATTTACTTTTTCAAAAGTTGGTACTATAGCTGGTTGTTCTGTAAAAGATGGACTAATTAAATCAAGTTCAAATGCTAGAGTAAAAAGAAAAGATAAAGTAATATTTGAAGGAAAGATTAGTACCATTCAAAGAGAAAAAGATACAGTAAAAGAGATTAAACAAGGATTTGAATGTGGTATTACTTTAGATGGATTCAATGATCTATTGGCTGGAGATATAATCGAAGCTTTTGAAATGGTTGAGGTTAAGAGATAATGAAAGTCAAGGGAGAAAGAATAGCAAGTTTTCTGATGAAAGAAATAAATGATATTATTTATTCAAAAGTAAGAGATAAGGATATTATAGGAACTTCTGTAACGTCTATTACTTTATCATCAGATTATGAATATGCAAAAGTATATTGTATTAATTTAGATGATTCAAAAGAATCTATTAGGGAACTAAATAATAGTAAGGGATTTATTAAATCGGAATTATACAAGAGAAAACTTCCATTGAGAGTTCTGCCAGAATTAGAATTTGTATATGATGAATCTATTGAATATGCAAAAAAAATAGAAAATAAAATTAAAGAAATTAATGAGAAGTAATTTCTTTTTTTATGTTATATTATTATTAGGTGATATATATGAAAAAAAATATTCCTAATATTCTCACAATTTTAAGAATAATATCGACAATTTTGTCATCTATTCTTTTATTAAATAACTATTATACTATTGCAATTATTTTTCTTATTTTTGGAGCATTAACTGATTTTCTAGATGGATATTTTGCAAGAAAATTTAAAGCAGCGAGTATATTAGGGGCAAAGCTTGATCAATTATCTGACAAATTATATACTTTTTTAATTTGCATTACCCTTATTATTTTAGGAAATAATTATTTGATTATTACTGTAGTAATTGAATTAGTCTTTTCACTTATAGTTTCTTATAAAACTTTTAAAAATGATCATTGGCAAGAATCTACTAGATATGGAAAAATAAAAACCACTTATATTTTTATTACAATTTTAATCGCATTATTTTTTATAAAATTTGATGTAATGTTGTTCCCTTTTGTATTCATATGGGGATTAACTTTAATATTTCAACTTTATTATAATTATAAGATAGTAAAAGAATTTGGAAAATATGATTCGATAAAAACATATATTGGTAAATCAAAATGAATGGTATATTAGTAATAAATAAACCCAAAGATTATACTAGTAGAGATGTTGTAAATAAAGTATCTAAGTTACTTAATACAAAAAAAATAGGTCATACTGGAACGTTAGATCCAATAGCAACCGGTCTATTAGTATTAACTATAGGAAAAGCAACAAAGATCTCAGAACTTATTACTGATTATGAAAAGGAATATATTGCTACCTTTAAATTGGGAATTGAAACCGATACTTTAGATGTAACAGGTAATATAATTAATAGTTCAGATAATAAAGTAGAAAAAAAAGAGATAGAGAATGTAATAAATAAATATATAGGAAATATTACTCAAGAAGTTCCAAAATATAGTGCGATTAAAGTTAATGGTAAAAAATTATATGAGTATGCAAGAAACAATATTGATATCGAATTACCCAAAAGAGAAATAACTATTTATGAAATTGAATTACTAGATGTAAGTGAAGAAATAAAGATTAGATGTTTAGTGTCAAAAGGAACATATATAAGAAGTTTAATAAGGGATATTGGGAGAGATTTGAATACATATGCAACTATGACCTCGCTTGTTAGAACTAAACAAGGAGCATTCAATCTAAACGATAGTTATACTATAGAAGACATAATAAATAATAATTATAAAATAATTAGCATTAATGATTATTTTAAAGATAATAGCACAATTCATTTAGATGATGAAACATATAATAGAGTAATTAATGGAAATAAAATAGAAAATAAGTATGGAGTTGATAATCAATATTTATATATGTATCATAATAGTGAACTAATAGCTATTTATATAATCGATGAAAAAGACAATACTATAATTAAACCATTTAAAATGATAAAAACAACTTGATTAAAAACATATTATATAGTATATTATTAAAGACCGATTCCAAGTATTTAGAATCTCCAACTTATACTTAGAATTTGGATTAAAATAAATATAGGAGGAAAAAATGGCTTTAAATGCTGAAGAGAAGAGAGAATTAGTTAAGAAATTTGGTAAGAACGAAAAAGATACTGGTTCTACTGAAGTTCAAATAGCAATTCTAACTAAAGAAATCAATGAATTGACAGAACATTTAAAAGTTCACAAAAAAGATAATCACTCAAAAAGAGGATTGTTAAAGAAAGTTGGACATAGAAGATATTTGTTAAATTACTTGATGATTAACGATGTTCAATCATATAGAGAACTTATTAAAAAATTAGAATTAAGAAAGTAGGCATTCTTTTGAGTGCCTTTTTTTGAGG
>CAYRXC010000019.1:0-15739 GCA_964428195.1 uncultured Muribaculaceae bacterium
CAAACTATAATTTAAGTGATCCGTTATTAACAACTGATATTAATAATCCGGCAGCAATTATCACTATACAAAGTATCGATCCAGCAGTTAATACTTTTACTTCTTCAGCTTTAATTATTGCAACAACTGAAGTAATGGCACAAAAAATGTTGGAAGCTCAGATGCAAAAAAATATTTTGTCTAATGTTGAGAAATTGACTAAATATTTAATTGGAAGTTTTTCAAATTCATTTGCCGTTGATGAAGAAAAAATAGCTAAAGCATTTAAATTTGATTTAAGTGAAGATCAATTAAGAAGAGTTATGAGCGCTATGATGAGTAATGAAGAAAATAAAAATTCAACATCAAATTTATTGTCAATGGGTTTTCAAGATATAGAAGACCCTACTTCGATATCCTTCTTTTTTACTAGTTTTGATGCCAAAGAAAACTTTTTGAAATTTATTGATACTTATAACGACGAAATAATTAGCAAAAAAGAAGATGCTAAAGAAATAAAATATACAGATACAACTGGTTTATTAATGTCATCTGTTAAAGATGTTGTTAATATTGTTAGTTATGTTTTAATAGCTTTTGTTTCAATTTCTTTGGTAGTATCATCAATAATGATTGCCGTTATAACTTTTATTTCAGTTTTGGAAAGAACAAAAGAAATTGGTGTTTTAAGAGCTGTAGGTGCTAGCAAAAAAGATATTAGGAGAGTATTTAATGCTGAAACAATTATTGAAGGTTTAACATCTGGCTTATTAGGTATTGGTGTTACATTATTGTTATGCATTCCAATAAATATGATAATCTTTAATTTATTAAATATTTCAAATATAGCAACTTTACCATTATATGGTGGATTAGGACTAATTATTTTAAGTATCTTTTTAAATATGATTGCTGGTGCAATTCCTTCAAAAATGGCTAGTAATAAAGATCCGGTAGAGTCTTTAAGAAGCGAATAAATTAATGTGCTGGAATTAAAATATTATTCTTTTAAGACATATTTAATAAATTGACACAATATTATTAATATGTTAGTATACAAAATCATTAAGGGGATTTTTATGGAAGTTAAAAATAATACTTTAAAAACTATAATATGCAAATATTTTGCATATAGAAATTCAAAAAAAAATATGGATATTATTTTGAAAGATATTTTAAACAAGGCTTTTGATAATCCTGAGGTTCTTCATAATATGTTTTTCAAATGTATAGAAGAAGGCGAACAAGTTCCGGGGACTGATGTATTTAGAAATTTTGCCGATGGATATGAACAATATATTGATCTTAATGCAAAAGAAATAGTATATATAGTAAGAATGGGAAATAATTCTGGAGAAGTCATTAGATCTAATATGAATCAAGAAGAAATTGCTCACATATATTATATTGACGGACAAAGAAGCACAATGGAAGAATATAACAAGATATTTAATAAATCTAAAAGTAAAGCTTTGATATAAATCAAAGTTTTATTATGATATAGACTAATAAAAGTATTAAAATTATATTTATTTAAGAAAAATAAGTATAAAGTTAATCAGAAATACATAGTGTTTCTGTTCAATGAATATAGTTTCCTAAATGTTCTTATTATATTATTTACAAGTAGTTTATATGTATGGAATAGTTGAATAAGCACTTCAAATTTGTTAAACTTTGTGATACAATTAAATAGGCTTTTTAGAGGTATTATGAAAAATTTTAAAAAGAATACATTTATTTTATTAATTATTTCAGTAATTTTAGTATATTTTTTAGTTAAAGATAATTTTATTGAAACAGTTAGACTAATTAGGTCTGCAAACGCACTATGGATTTTTGTTGCTTTTGCTCTATTTTATATTTATGTATTACTTGAAACAATAATATTGCAACTATTAGTAGTAAAATATAAAAAAGATTATAAATTCAAAGATACATTTAAATTGATGATAATGAGTAAATTTTTTAATGGTATTACCCCATTTGCTTCTGGAGGGCAACCTCTACAAGTTTATGAACTCAACAAATCAGGAATTAAAACAACAACTGGGACATTAATAATAATTCAAACATTTTTGATATTTCAATTTACTATCATATTATTAGGAGTATTTTCTGTTTTTGCTAATATTACTTTTGATCTTTTTGAGTTTACTCCTCTAATGTACTGGATGACAATAATTGGATTTTCACTAAATATATTTATATTTTTAGTAGTGTATATAGTTAGCTGCAATCAGAAACTAAATAAAAAGATTTATAAATTTTTATCAAAGATAATCGATAAATACAAGTTCATAAAAAACAAAGAACACAAAAAAGAAAAAATAATTACTTTTCTTGATGAATATTATGAAAGCCTTAAACGTTTAAAAAACAATAAATCCTTTTTTATTAAATGCATTATCATCGAAATAGTATCATTATTATCTTTGTTCTTAATACCTCATTTTGTATTCTTAGCCTTGAGAATAGATTATAGTGTAAATATAATTATTACATTAATTATAAGTACTTATATATTTATTGTAGGAAGCTATATTCCAATCCCTGGTGGAACTGGAGGTATTGAGTACAGCTATTTAACTTTCTTTAAAAGTTTTGTTAACCCTGGTGCATTATCATCTTCTCTAATTATATGGAGATTTGTATCCTATTATGCTCCGGTTGCTATTGGAGGAATTGTATTTAATTTGTTTACAAAAAAAAGATTGAATTAAGAAAAAATAATGGTATAATTTTATAAGACTTGGAGGTGACCTATGAAAATTGTAAAAAGAAAATTACCAGAAGGCGTTAGAAAAATATTTGAAGTTAAAATTGGTAAAAAAGTAAAAGTAGTAAACTCATTATACGACAAAAAGAAAAAAAATAATAAAAAGCAACCTAAATAAGGTTGCTTTTATTAAATACTGTCAATATTTATGTTAACTCTTTTATTGCTATCTTCTATATAAGAACTTGCTCTAACTATTGTTCTAATAGCTTTAGCAATGCTGCCATTCTTTCCTATAATTGATCCTATTGAATCAGAATCAACTAGTACTTCTATTTGAATACTATCATCTTCTGTTTCAAATTGCTTAACAGAAACGCTATCTGGATCTTTTACCAATGATTTTACCAATATTTCAGTTAACTCTACTAAATTCATACTACTTACCTACTTTTTTAGTAGTTTTCTTAGTTGTAGTCTTTTTAGTAGTTTCTTTTTTTACTTTAGCTTCTTCATTATTAACTGGTTCTTTTTCAACTTTTTTTGCTTTTGGTGCTTTTTGTTCATGAAATTTCTTCATTATTCCAGCTTTACTAAATATAACTCTTACAGTATCAGTAGGAATAGCCCCATTCTTTAACCATTTAATAATTAATTCTTCATTTAGTTTAACTTCTTCTGGTTTAGTTAATGGATTATAAGTTCCTAATAATTCCAAATAATTGCCATCTCTCTTTTCTCTAGAATCAACAGCAACAATTCTATAAAACGGGAATTTTTTTGCTCCAAATCTTGTCAATCTTAATTTAACAGCCATATGTCCTCCTTTTCTTTAGAAATTATATCATTATAAAAAAACACTGTCAACCCTTTTTGGTTAACAGCATTTTTTAATCTTGATAAAACAAATCATCTGGTTTCAAGTTAAAAATTTTCGATATTTCTATTGCCATTTTATATGACAAATTTCTCTTACCATTTTCTATTTGACAATAATATGATTTGCTTATTTTTAGTTTGTCAGCCATTTCTTTGTGAGTTAAATTGTTTGTAATTCTTACATTACATAACTTATCAAATTTCATTAAAACCACAACTTTTTATCTTTTAGATCTTGAATTTTTGATTCATGCTCTGCATTGGTTTTATTGAAATATATTTTGCCATTCTTATCTGATAAAAAGAATATATAATCGGTATCTTCGGGATATATGGTAGCTTTTAGTGCATCTTCTCCAAACGATGATATAGGGCCAACTGGAAGCTTTCCAGCCATTGTAGATAGATATGTGTTATATGGGCTATCATAATCAGTATCGACTTTACTTGGTGTACAAGGTTCTATATTTCTTGGATAACAATTTGTTGGACAACTTTGAAATGCCATTTTCTTCTCTAATCTATTGTAAAAAACCCCTGCAATAGTGTTCATTGTTTCAAAATTTAATCCCTCTGATTGAACTATACTTGAAAAAGTTAATAATTGGTGAATACTTAAATCGGATTCTTCAATATCTTTCTTATACTTGGTTAATAATTCATCCATATAATCTAGCATTTTTTTAAATACTTCTTTAACAGTAACATTTTTATTTTTATATATGTATGTATTCATAGCAAGATATCCTTCTAATGGATATATAATATTTTCATTTTTTATATTATCTTCAATAAACCAATATTCATCTATTATCGAGTCTATATATTTTGTATCTTTTAATAAATCATAGACGTCTTCTTCTTTATTATTAGTGTTTTCTTCTATTATTTTTGCAATATGTCTAATAGTCTTTCCTTCTGGAAATGTAATTTTTATTTCATCTTTATTTGTAACGATTCCTTTGTAAAGAACATCTATAATTTCAGATGTACTCTTTGAGTTATCTATACTATAATTCCCTGCTTGGAGATTACTTTTATTATTGATTTTTATATATAATTTAGTGAAAAATTCATTTCTAATTAAATTATCTTCTTTTAGTTTTTTTAATATTTCATCTACGGTATCACCATTTGATACTATAAAATCAACTACTTCATTATTTGATTCGTTGCTAACTCTAGACAGAAAGTACCCATATACTGATATTGATGTAAATCCTAATATCAAAATAACCAATAAAATCTTAATAACTAAAAATATTTTTCTTTTCATTTCTTCTCCTTTATATAATTTACAATCTCATCTATGGTATTATCAAACTTTTCAAAATCTACATTAAACCAATTTATGTTGAGTTTATTATTAAACCATGTATATTGTCTTTTTGCATAATGTCTAGTATTTTTCTTTATTAATTCAATGGCTTCGCTAAGAGATATCTTGTTTTCTAAGTATAAATATATTTCTTTGTAACCTATTGCAGTCATTATAGATCTACAATTTATATTAGAGTTAAATAATTCTTTAACCTCTTCTACTAGTCCTAATTCTATCATTTTTTCAACTCTTTTGTCTATAATAGAATATAAATTTTTTCTGTCAGTTGTAAGACCTATAAATATAGCATCATACAATAACTTACTATCTTGATTATTAATATTACCGTTCTTTAATCTATTTAAATCTCTTATTAGTCTTTGTCTATTGTTAATGTGTGTTTTATTATCCTTATCTAATTTTATTATCTCATTATATATCTCTTCGTTAGTTAAATTATCATATGTTTCATTAATCGTTTCGTTATAAAACTTATAATCATATAATAGAGCGGATATATATAAACCGGTACCTCCCACTATTATTACATTTTTATTTTCTTTTAATAATTTGTCTAATACAGCCCTAGCATCATTCTGATAATTATATACAGAGTAATATTGATCAATATCTACAATGTCAAGCAAATGATGTTTTATATTCATTGTATCTTCTACTTTAGCAGTACCTATATTTAAACCTTTATATACTTGCATGCTATCTGCATTTATAATTTCTGCATCATATTTTTTTGCTAATTCTAAGCTCAATTTAGTCTTCCCTACTCCTGTAGGACCGGTAATTACTATTATCATTACATTGCCCTCTTAAATAGCTTTTCAAGTTCATAGTTAGAAAACGAAATAATAGTTGGTCTTCCATGAGGGCAAGTATATGGATTATTGCACTCTCTTAATTTGTTTATCAATGTTTCCATTTCATTAATACTAATATTTTCGTTAGCTTTTATGCTTAATTTACAGCTCATAGTAATTGCAATATTTTCCATAAATTTTTCCTTATTAAAATCTTTTTCTATCATTACTATCAATTCAAGTAATCTTCTAATTGATTCTTCTTCATAATCTTTTTTCAACCAAATTGGATGACTTCTAAATATATAGGAATTATCTCCAAATTCTTCAACATCAAATCCTAAATCTGTCAATATATTAATGTTTTCCTTTATTATAATGAACTCTTTTTTAGTAAGTTCTATATTAATCGGTATAAGTAAATTCTGTATTTCTTTATTAGAAGGTACTTTCTTTAAATAATATTCATAGTTTATTCTTTCGTTTGCAGCATGTTGATCTATTAGATAGATACCTATATCATTTTGACATATTATATATGTTCCCTTAGCAAGCCCAATTGGATACATAACTGGTAATTCTATTTTTCTATCTTTAAACTTCTCGTTAAGTATAGAATTATTATTTATTTTTGTATTTTCTTCTTCTTTAATCATAATACTATCTAGATTAAGCTTTATTTCCTCATATTCGATAGATTCACTATCTTCTTTAGTATTTACCTCAGGAATCAATAATACCTCATTTAAAGCTTCTCTAATTGATTTACCAATAAGTTCTTTTAACTCTTCTATTTTTCCAAACTTTATATCTTGCTTAGTAGGGTGAATGTTTACATCAACTAAACTATAATCTATTTTGATGTTTAAAACTATGATTGGAAATTTATCTTCGGGTTTATATGTATGATAACTATCATTTATAGTTTTTATTAACTCATAATTCTTTACTAATCTTCCATTTACAAAGGTCGTAATATGATTCCTATTTGATTTGGTAATCTCAGGGTATGAAATATAACCATATATGTCATATTCTTCATCATTAGTTTCTATCTTAATCATCTTTTTTGTAACATTTATTCCATATACTTGATTGATTACTTTTAATAAATCATTTGAACCATCAGTATTAAAAAGAAGTTTAGAATCATTATATAAAGAAAATCCTATATTAGGATTAGCTAATGCCATCTTGTCAATATAGTCTGTAATATTTGCAAGCTCTGCATATAAACTTCTTAAATGCTTTAATCTTGCAGGAGTATTATAAAAAAGATTATTTACTGTAATAATTGTACCTTTTCTTGAATCTGATTTATTTACACTAGTTAATTTCCCACCTTTAATTATTACTTCAGTTCCAACATCTCCAGTACTAGTTTTAAGAGTTACCTCAGCTACTGACGCTATTGAAGGAAGAGCTTCTCCTCTAAAACCCAAAGTGTCTATTCTAAATAGATCATCTTCAGTAAGAAGTTTACTTGTAGCATGTCTTGAAAAGGCATTAATAGCATCTTCTTTATCCATCCCACAACCATCATCAGTTACTTTAATCTCTTTTACTCCGGCTTCTAATAATTCAACTTTAATATTTGTACTTCCAGCATCTATTGAATTTTCAACTAATTCTTTAACAACTGAAACACATCTTTCTACAACTTCTCCAGCCGCAATTTTATTAGATAATATTTCATCCATAATTTTTATAACACTCATTTTATCACCAATTTAATTATAACATTTTAAATTGATTTACGAAGTGTTTTTTGATATTATAAACTAGAGGTATTAAATGAGTAAGTTTATTATTACATATACACCATATTTTTTAAAAAGTTTATTAAAGGAATTAACCAGTTTAGATGAGAAAATGAAGCTAATAAAAAAAATAGATAATGGGATTTCATTAATTGATGTTTCAATAAGTAAAAGAGAATTTACAGATAAACTAATAGAGCACCCTCCTATATTTTTAAAACACATAATGCCTGTAGATCATGAGGGATTTATTTCCGGATATTTAGAAACAGATAAAGAAGAAATATTAAAAAATTGTTTAAACATATGCAGTATTGATGAAAATGATTTATTTGCTGTTCAATCAAGAATCGTAAATGCTACCATTAACTACTCTTCTAAAGATTTAGAAGTTTTTATTGGCACAAATTACGAAAAAAAAGGTTCTATACCTTGTTTTTCTGATACTTCTCTTAAAAATACAGATGTTAAAATAATATCAATATTTATAAATGATAATTCATATTATTTGGGTTATTCAACAAGCAAAGAAAATCTAAACTATCATTGTGATGAATATAGATTATTATCAAAAAATGGAAGAGAGATATCAAGAGCTGAAAACAAGTTAAAAGAAGCCTTATCAAAATTTGAAATTAAACTGACAAAAGAAGGAATAGCATTAGATATAGGAGCAGCTCCTGGTGGATGGACTAAAGTACTTGCTGATTATGGATATATTGTATATGCAGTAGATCCAGGAAATCTTAAAGAGGAACTAAATAATAATCCCAATATTAAACATTATAAGTGCAGAATTGAAAGTTTAAAATTTGAAAATACATTTGATATTATTGTAAATGATATGAATGTAGACCCACAAATTACTGCGGAAATAATGAATAGTCTTGCTCCATCTTTAAAAGAAGGAGGACTTGCTATAGTAACTTTTAAACTACCAGGGAAAATAGAAGAAACAATCAAAGAAGCTAAAGAAATATTATCTAAAGAGTATCAGATATTAAAAATGAATAGTTTGTTTCACAACAGGCAAGAAATTACAGTACTAATTAAAAAGAATATTTAATATATTCTTTTTTTTTATTTATTATCATTTTTTATTTTTATTATTGAAAGCATGAAGAATATGATTGATGTAATTATGAGAATTAATAAGATATTACTATACGTAATTTGATAATCTCCTATATAAATAACATTTCCCATCATTTTATTAAATTCATAAATATCAGAGCTCTTTTTAAACACTAATTTAATTGGTTCTTCTATAAATAATTGTTTAAATAATGTTGCACTATATGTAATAGGCATTACTTTCATTACTTTCTGTATAAATTCAGGCATTACTCCAATAGGAACGTATACTCCTGCAATAAAACCAACTAATGTTCCAATTACAGTAGTAATTGTAGATGCTGTTTTTTCAGATTTTACAAATAATAAGAAGAATAAAGATATACTTGAAACTGATATTACAGTAAGAACAATTCCCAATAATACTTTTAATATAGTTATTATATGTAATAACTCTCCTCCATTCAATACTATGTATATTTCCGCAATAACAAAAGATACAATGCTCATGAATATTCCCATAATTATAGCAGATCCTAAATAACCTCCAATAATTTGATATTTTTTTATTGGTGCTACCAGTAAATCATCTATTCTTTTATTGCTCTTATCTTCAACCATAGTTATGAGTAATACTAAGGTTATATTGATAGCATTAACAGTTAATATCCCACCCATTATCCAAGAATTTACTAACCATTCTGCTAAATCTCTTGAACCATTAAAATCTTTCATTAATGAATCAACCTGAGCATCAGCCATAAATAAAGCATATAATCCAATTATTATAATCATAGATAAAAACGAAAAGAACACTGTAGATTTATTTCTTAAATATAGTTTAATATTTCTACTTATCATATGTTTAATTACATTCATTTTAAACACCCACCTTAATTCTAGAACCAGTTATGTTTAAGAAGACATCATCCATATTTCCTTTTAAAATTTCTACACTACTAATATATTTTTTATATTTATTAGCAATATTTAAACCTTCAATACTATCTTTAACCTTAATAGATAATATATTATCTTTAATCTCATGTTTTTCTTTAATGTATTTTAAGTATTTATTATCGATTAGTTTTATTTTCAATGAATCATAAGCGTATTTCGTTTTTAAATTGAATGGAGTATCATATGCAATAAGTTTACCTTTTTCAATTATTCCAACAACATCGGATTCATTTGCTTCTTCCATATAATGTGTGGTTAGAAAAACAGTAATCTTTTTTTCGCTTTGCAATTTTTTTATTATTTCCCATACTAATTGTCTACTTGCGGGATCTAACCCAGTAGTAGGTTCATCTAAAAAAAGAATTTTTGGTTCATGCAATAATGCTCTAGCTATGTCTACCCTTCTTTTTTCCCCACCAGATAATGTTCCGTACTTTTGGTTTGTATAATTATCCAATTTCATTAATTTAATAATTCTAATTACTTTTTCTTTTAATTCATTTTCTTTATAATAAAAAGAACCCCTAACAACTAGATTTTCATATACAGTAAGCAAATCATCAAGATATGATCCTTGAAATACTATCCCTATTTTTTTTCTGATTGAATCATTATCTGAATCTAAATCAATTCCTTCAATATTAATATTTCCTCCATCTCTTTTCAATAAAGTAGTGATAATATTTATAGTTGTTGTTTTCCCTGCACCATTTGATCCTAAAAATGAAAATATAACTCCCTCTTGTACATTAAAACTTAAGTTATCTACAACCTTTTTGTTCCCATATTTTTTTACTAAATTATTTATTTCAATTATATTATTCACTGATCCTCCTTAAACTAGAATTGTAATAAAATATATTATACAATATTCTTAATACTATAAACATAATATTTATTCTAGTTTTTATTATTAACTTCAAAACATATATATTATAACAAAAAAAGATAATTATAAATTATCTTTCTTAAATAAGTTAAATATACTAAGTTGTTTTTTTTCAATTAACCTGTTTGCGTACCCTATCTCTCTTTGCTTTTTGCCATGAAAATCACTTCCACCACTGATGTATAAATTGTATTTATTACATAACTCAATTAATTTTTCTTGTTGCTCAACAGAAGCACTAGTATTGAAACATTCTACAACTCGTAGCTTATATTTATCTTTCAAAAATACAATAAATTCTTCTATTTTCTTAAAATTATCAAAATATTTTGTTGGGTGAGCTAATGATATTATCGAACCAGTATTTTTTTCTAATTCAAATAATTCTTCTAGCGATATACAATAATTGCTATTACTATACAAAGAATGCAATATTGATTTATTATTATATAACTTAATATATTTATTATTGAAATCAAAATCATACATTAAAAAGTGATATTCAAAATCATTAAATAATACTGAGATTTCAACTCCATTTATTATTTTTATATTATTTAACTTTTTTAATTTCTTATATGTGTCTATTCTATTGTGATCAGTAATAGAAATAACTTTTACATTATTTCTAATAGATCTTTCAATTACCTCTTCAAATGTATTTACACCATCAGATAAATTTGTATGTATATGTAAATCACAAATCATAATATCACCTTATATCTTATTAGGTATTTCGATACCAAGTACATTAATCAGTTTTTGTAAAGTTTTATATACGATGTTTGATAACACTAATCTTGACTCTTTAACACTATTATCTTCTTCGGTAATAATTCTATTATTAGAATATAAGTTATTGTATGAATTTGATAAATCATACACTAAATCTGCAATAAGGTTCAAAGATTTAGAATTATAAGAAGCTTCTAACACTTTTGGAACTTCTAATAATTTTAATATTATATTTCTATCAATATCTGATATTTTAGAAATATTATCATATTTAATATCTTTTGCTTTTTCTAATAAAGATTTGAGTCTTATTGTAGAATATAAAATATATACTCCTGTTTTTCCATTTAAATCAGTAAACTTAACAGGATCAAATATGTAATCTGATGCTCTATTAGATAAGAAATCCGCATATTTTAAAGCTGCAATTGCTATCTTTTCTGCTATTTCATCTTTTTCTTCCATTAATACATTATCACCAATATTTTTTAAAGTTTCTTCTTTTACTATTTCAATTAAATCTAATAAGTTCATAGTACCACCATCTCTAGTTTTAAATGGTTTACCATCTTTTCCATTCATAGTACCAAAACCAATAAATTCTATATTTTTATTATCATCTACTATCATTGATTTATATGCAGCTCTAATTACTTGTTTAAAATGTAATGATTGTCTTTGATCTGTAATATACCATAATTCATCGGGATTAGTTTCTTTCATATGACCATATAAACTGGCTAGATCAGTTGTTTCATAAGATACTGTCTTATTTGATTTAACTAATAACAAAGGTGGCATCGGTGCATTGTCGTCTTCTTTAGAAACATCAATTATTATTGCTCCTTCACTTACTTTAGTAACATTATTTTCTTTTAATAAATCAAATAATTCTTTAATATATTTGTCTGAATTGCTTTCTCCATACCAAAATTCAAAAGATACATTTAACCTATCATATATCTTTTTTATTTCTTCACTAGATATTTGAACTATTTTTTTCCATAGGTCATAATAACCTCTTTGTTTTTCTTGTATTTTAGCAGTAATTAATCTAGCTTCTTCCATATAGTTTTCATCTTCTTTTCCCTTTAAAGACGCTATAGGATAAAGTTCTTCTAAATCTTTATTTGTTATTGGGCAAGCATCATATTCTCCAACATAATTTTCATCAAAATAATTTAAATTGGGAAATCTTTTTTTTATCTCTAATAAGATCAATCCCATTGGTCTTCCCCAATCCCCTAGATGAACATCTCCATAGGAAACACATCCTAATTCTATAGATAACCTCTTTAGAGCTTCACCGATTATAGCACTTCTTAAATGTCCTACATGTAGTGACTTAGCAACGTTTGCTCCACCATAATCAACTATAATTTTTTTGTTAATAGGTTTACATTTATTTATATTTATATCTAAATTAATTAAATTCATATAATCTATCAAAGATTTATCACTAAAAGTAATATTGATAAAACCCGGACCAGCAACATTCACATCTTTATAGTTCGAATCATTTTTTAATATGTTTACTACTTTATTTGCTAATTCTATTGGGTTCATTTTATTTTTCTTTGCTATTTCCATTACACCATTGTATTGGTATTGACCTAATTCTGGTTTTGAAGACTTAACTAAAACAACATTAGTTTCATTAAAACCAAAACTATTAATAATTGATTTAATTTTCTCTTCTTGTAAGTATATATAATTGTTCATAATATCACCACTTAAATTATAACACAAATAATTAATTATATATTACTAACTCATGTTGTGCTCTAGTACTTGCAACATATAATAAAAATCTATCTTCATAATTATATTTAGATTTATTGAATACTATTACACTATCAAATTCCAAGCCTTTAGCTAAATAAGATGGAATAACAATAAACTTCTTTGAAAATTCTTTAGAATTTTTATCTATCAATGTTACCTTATATTTTTCTTTTATTTGATTATATATATATAAAGCGTCTTTATCATCTTTAGTAATTATTGCTAGGGATTTATGAACTTTACTCATTCTTTCAATGTCTTCATAAAGATAATCAATATTTTCTCTAATAATTACTGGATAGATATCTTTTTTTCTAATAACTTCTACATTTTCTATATTTAATATATTATTTGAATATGCTATTATTTCTTGACTAGATCTATATGATTTATTTAGTTTTATATATATACCATTAAATATATCGTTTAAAATGTTTAAGTCTTCATATTTATAATATGGATTTATAGTTTGATTTATATCTCCAAGTATTGTAAAATGAGCTTTCTTAAATATTTTACTTATGATGATATATTGCAACATATTGTAATCTTGAGCTTCATCAATTACTACTTGGTTGATATTTGGTTCATAATGAAATCCATATAACATACTTTTCATATACGCAAAAAGAAGTGCATCTTCGTAATTAATTTTGTTTTTATTTACAAAATCTGCTATTTGATTATCACTTAATTTTATTTTACAGTATTTACTATTAAAAAAATTGTAGTAAATAGTTTTTAAAGGAATATTGAAATTACATGCTTCTTTTAATAATCTACCATATGTTTTTGCTCTTTGTTTATTACCTTTGTAATCTCTTTCACATAATTTGTTTGATATTTCTTTAATCCTAGAAAAAAGCGGAAAATTATCATATTTATTATGAAGCAAATTATTTAATTCTTTTGCTTCGTGAATAAATTCATCGTTTTCAATTATATTTCTTTCGAATCTTGAATTATCTATAAAGGCTTTTATATAATTATTTATATCATCTATTATTTGGTCACTTTGTTTATACTTTACAAGTTCTATGTTTTTCTCTTTGTAAGTATAATATCTCGAAATAAAATCTGAAAAAGTTTCAATATGTTTATATTCAGTAATTACATTATATAAATAATCATTAAATGTAGTTTGTAATGTATTCTCTTCTCCAAGTTCCGGTAATACATTTGAAATATATTCTGTAAAAACATTGTTTGGAGAAAATATAAGTACGTTTCTAGAAGATAAATTTTCTATTTTGTAAAGTAAGAACGCTATTCTATGAAGTGCAACAGATGTTTTACCTGATCCAGCTACCCCTTGTATAACAATACTATTATTTTCGTTTCCCCTAATTATATAGTTTTGTTCCTTTTGAATAGTATTGACAATGTTTTCCATTTTTTCAGAAGATTCTTTTTCTAGTATTTCTTGTAATATATCATCACTAATATTTATACTATTATCAAACATTCTAATCAATTTTGAGTCTTTTATATTATACTGTCTCTTTCGCTTCAAATACCCTTCAATTTTGCCTTTAGGAGCCATATAATAGCAGTCCCCAATATCATAATCATAAAATAAACTACATATAGGACTTCTCCAATCATAAATAATATTTTCTAATGATTTAGACTCAACTAAATGAGTCATTCCTATATATATTAAATTTTCTTTATTATCTTCTTCAAAAATAATAGATCCAAAATAAGGATTATCTTTTGATTTCATTAAACTTAAAAAATATCTTTGTTCTCTCAACAAGATATTTGCTTCCATTTCACTTGATGTTCTAATTACCGCTAATTCTTGAACATCTAAAGTTCCTTTATTTTCCCAACTATAAGTAATATACTCTTTAACCTTTTCTTTTTGTTTTAGAACTCTTCCACTCATTTCATCAATTGTGTTTAATAAAATTTTATTAACTTTTTCCAGTTTCTTTCTTTCGAGTATTAGCTCTTTTTCATCTAAAACTAACATACCCCTCCATTAAACTATCTTTTTTCTATCAATTTATCCCTAACATAATCATAAAATAACGTAACCATTTTTGTTTCTTCATCAGGTATCGATTTTAAATTAATTACCCCATTATTTTCTTCTATGTTAGCTATTAAGACTATACCAATATCTTGAGATTCATCATCATTTAAAGTATAAGCCATATATTCTTTATTATATTCCTCAATTTTAAATCTAAACAAAGTATTAATTTTGCATTCTATTCCTTCTTCATTTATTACGTTAATTACATTACTCATAATGCCATCCTATTTTTTTTTGATTCAACTAAATCTCTATCGATAATATTTTGAATACTAGAACCACTTGAATTAACATTTGCAACAGGAATAGAAGAATCATTTCCATTAACCATAAGAGTTTTTAATGGTTCTCTTAATTTTTCAACTTGTTTTACCAACAATGGTGTTGCTAATAATGTCGCTATTTCGCCAACTGGTCCATCTATTGGACAAACAGCTAGTACAACAGTTGCAACAACACCACCTATTGTTACTAAAGCTTTAGTACTATCAACTATTCTATTTACATCTTCGGTATTAAATTTTTTAAATTTATTTATGTTATCTCTTTTTTCTGGAATTGCTAATATTCCCATATAACCTCCATATTTAGTATATCATATTATTTATTATTTAATATTATATTTGCAGTATTAATTTAAGTAAATTATAAAACAAGACTTAACAAAGTCTTATTATAAATATTCATAAATAAATGGTGATCCGTATGGGGTTCGAACCCATGAATATCACCTTGAGAGGGTGACGTGTTAACCGCTTCACCAACGGACCAAATAATAG
>CAYRXC010000020.1:0-15192 GCA_964428195.1 uncultured Muribaculaceae bacterium
GCTCCAATAATAATTAAGTTGCTAACCCTAGTGGTTGGCATTTTTTTTTATATAAGTTGGCACACTCTTTCAAATATGAAAATGAACGAATAGAAAAAAATCATTTATGAGATGGATATCTCTAATGATTTCTATTACTTTTCAATAATTTTTTACTTTGAATTTGTGATCGATATATTTCATTAATATCAACAAAAATATAATTAATGTTTTTCACATTATCAATACTAAATTCAAATTGTTTACCAACTCTTGGATTGATAAAGTGATGTTCATAATCCCCAATAATAATCCATAAAATACCGGGACAATGTTCAGGAAAATTTCCATACCCATCTGTTATAATAATCTTATTGTCAACATTTTTTGAAAAACTATTAACCATTATGGAAAAATCAGTTCCACAACGACCCTCGATTTTCAGTCTATCTATATCATCTTCAGTTTTTATTTGATTCCAACCATAAAACACTTGATCACAAAATCCAACTTTTATACAACTGCACAATAACATGTTTTTACATTCGCGTAGAACCGCTTTAATCAAATTAATACTCATTGATCCACTACTATCGATTACTATTTCGCTATCTGAAACGTCTTCAATTGATTTAGTTTCTTTTTTTATAATACCATCCATTTGAATTTCAAAATAAGATGAAGAATCTTGTGGAGTATAAATACTTGATTCAAATAAATCTTGCCATCTCAGTAGTGGAGAGGATCTTCCAACTGGAGCACTAGTAATCTCTTCTCCCTTTCCAAATATTTGACTCTTAGATTTATTGAATATACTTTCTAGTTCACATTTATAATCTTCAAATAAATCTTGCTGTAATTTTTCATTATCTTCTAACAAATCAACAATGTTTTCAGAATATGAGCTTCTAATCATTTGCTGTAACATTTCTGAAAGCTCACTTAAATCCATATGAAAAGTGTTTTCGCCCATCCACTGCTTTATAATTTTTAATTTTGGTAAATATTTCATATATAATTCATCAACCGAATAATCAAGAGCATCTTCAATATTTACTAATCCTTCTGGCATAATCAATCCATTATGAACTAACAATTGATTAATAATTCCATCCTCTACATAATTTAATAAATCTGGATCTTTCCCTTCATTTCTAAATAAATGGCTTAACACAATATGAAAAATTTCGTGTAATATTATGAACATTTTCTCATCATCATTATAATTTTTTAAAAATTCATCTTTATAATAAATTCTTTTCCCATCAGTAAAGGCGGGGGCATTAACATTTTCACTTGTGTGTCTAAACTCTAAATTAACAATAACATTTCCAAATAAAGGATATTTAAAAAGAATTTCTTTGATTATATTATTCAATTGCATCTGGTACCAACTTTTTTACGTAAGAAGGATGTTTTTCTTTATATAGTTTCAGTATTCTTTGATCATAGCTTTTAGACCATTCATAATCAAACACAGCTAAAAATTCTTTTCCAAAGTTTTCTACAAAACTTCTTATTTTTTCAAAATGTTCATCATCAACAGTACTCAAACACAAAGCAGTAAACCATTTTATAGATGGATCTGTAGGAATTTGTTCCTTAGTACATCTATCATTTATAATATCATCAATAGTAACTAATTGTAGCTTACAAAATTTAATAAAATCTTGAGTCATTTCCTCACCAATAAATGCACGAAGAACATTGGGATTATTACATTGATACAAGGCTTTTGAAGCCATAGTCCATTTTCTTGGATCGCTGTTTGGTTTTATTCCATCATAAGGAGTTCTTAAAACTTTATCACCATTGATTGTTATATAATCAATAATTGAGGGATGTATTTTTTTATTATCTTCTTGCTCCACATATTCTAAAACTCGACCTTCCTGTTTTCTTTTTAACGCCCATTTTAACCAATCGTTTGAATCAGTATCGAAATAAACATGAGCAAATCTACCAAATAGTGGTTCACTTAAACCACATGATGAACGCGATTCACTTGCTTCGTTACCCGCTCCGCAAACAACAGCGTTTTTTGGCAAATGTAATCTAAATCCGCTATTAGTAAGAGTCTTATTAAGTGCAACCTCAAACGCTACTTTCTGAACATCACTTTTTGCATTTGGTAATTCCTCAAAAAATAATATGTGAATCAATTCGGGATGTTCTTCACATTTTTTACAAAGATTTTTATACCAGTATGGTTCATAAAGAAATAGTTCTTTAGAATTAAAATCCTTAGCAATAATTCCAGTAAAACCATCTGAACTAGTACAGCCAAAATCAATCAATTCTAAATCCTTGTCTAAAGATATCATTCTTTCTGTTTTTCCAGTTCCAGTTTTTCCATGTAAAAATACCGCTATGTTACTTTTAATACAGACTTCTACGATTTCTTCTTCTGATAAACTACTAAAGTCAAAACCATATCTATTGCTTTCAATTTCTTCTTTTTCAAATGCAGAAGAAGGCTTTTTATGTTCTAATTCATCATTAATGCTCTTAAGAAAACCATTATTCAAATATCTATTCAATTGACTATCAGAAAATTGAATATTACTATTATCAAAAGGTGAAGAAAGAACGCAAGGATAAGAATAGATAATGTTTTTATCAAAAACAAAAGGCACTTCTTCAACTTTAACATATATAATTTGATCTTTATTTGCAAATGTTCCATCTGATAACATTATTTTCCCAGCTTTATTTTGTATTTTTATAAATCTTATTCCTAATACTTCAAATTCTTCAAATAATTCATTATTTATATCATATTGTTTTCCTGTTTTAAACAATAATTTACTACGAGTTTGAAACATTTTATCTATAGTTTTACCAACCATACCATTTATAGCTGTTTGCGGGAATTCTAAAACCATGTCATCAACTTGTGAATCTTTAAAATCTTCAATATCACTTAAATTGACTACAATTCTAACCCCTCTTTTTTTATCATCGATATTCATACCATTTATGCATCCAGCTCTATTGATAGATTTTCTTGATCTCTGTTTTGGTTTGTTTTGAGATGGTAAACCATCAAACCAATACTCTCCAGTTCCTGTTGTTTCATCAAATGTATTACTTGTAATTCTTGCAAGATCAGAATATGTACACTCTAATCCTATGTTTTTTATAGTATCTAGTGCAAAATCACCACAAAGTTGTTCTTCGGTAAAAATGCCTATTTTTGTTATTTTCATATTAATCCCCCATAAATTGTCAATTATGCTATCATAAATGCGTTTTTTTTTCAACTTAATACACTTTCATTAATTAAATTATAAAAATCAATTCATATAGAATTGATTTTTTTATTTATTTAAAAGATTTTTAAAAAAAATATTGATTAATGCTTATATTTAAATAATACAGAAGGTCTATGTCCTCCACCAGTTTTAATTTTATCTGTTGCTTTAACTTTATTTGCAATTATTCTTCTAAAAGCTGGATCTAATAATTTCCTTCCAAGTATTATTTCGTATACTTGTTGCAATTCTCCCAATGTGAAGAATTCTGGCATCATATTAAAAACTATGTCTGTATATTCTAATTTGTTTTTTAATCTTGATATTCCTGATGCAATTACAATAGAGTGATCAAATGCAATATTATTATTGCCTTCTTCAATATACTTGTATCTATCAGTTGTTTTTTCATAAAGTATTTTTTTTATTTTTAAATCAATTATTTCCTCTCCGTTATCAAGCTTAATAAAAATATTGTTCTTATTTTCAGTATAGTTTATATTAAACCACGAAGCATTACTTGCAAGTTTTCCATTTAACTTTGTCTTGTCAATGAGAGCCATATACGACGTACTAACTATTCTCATTCTAGGATCGCGATTTACTTCTCCAAAAGTATATAATTGTTCTAAATATAAATCTTTTAATTTCGTTTCATTTTCTAAAATTCTTTTTGGAGCATCATCCAAGTTCTCATCTATTTTTATAAATCCCCCAGGTAAGCACCATTTATCTTTAAATGGATAATCATCCCTTTTTACTAATAATACAGAAAAATACTTTTCATTAAGTTTTCTATAACTTTCTTTCTCTCCATTTGAAACACTAAATATAAGTATATCTGCAGTCATTGATAGTTTTTCATATCTATTTGAATCATAAGCTTTTAGAAATTCTTCTTCATTTTTATAATTCATATTAACCCCTTTCTATTACTATTATACAAGTACTATTTGGCAGTTTTACTATCTTCATATTTTCATCGTATATTGTGATTTTATTTAATAAATTCTCTTCATACCCACTTTGAAGGAAAGCTTTAAATTCAATGATTTTGGAATTTTGTAAATTATCTTCAATTAAATCAATATACTCAGAAGGTGTTAGGTATCCAAATTGTTCTTGTACTTCCAATGAGTATGAATTCTCTCCCCAAGTATAAGTATACAAAAATTCCATAGCATCATTTACATACATTTTTACTTTGTTTTCATCTACTCTTTCATATGATATATTTCTACCTTTAAAATCTATGCAATAATTATCTAAAATATCGATATCACTTTTATTTTTAAACTCGATAACTCGATATTGATCTGTGGGTTCGGTTTTTATTCCATCTCTTATTATTATTCTTCCACCCTTTGGGATAATATTATATGCTGACTTAAGAGTTTTAATTACTGTATCGATATTGAATTTTTCTCCATTATATTCAATATATGAGAAAAGTTCATGTATTATCGAAGAATAGATAATTGTATCGATGCTTCCTTTATTGAAATACTTTTCTAAATATAGCGCATCTCCCTCTATAATTCCCCATTTTCTTTGTTCAACTGCTTTTCTCTTATTTAGTGCTTCTATAACATTTTTTGATATATCTATTCCGATTACATTTAAAGTATTATTCGATTCCTCAATTAAATCGAGCAATATCCCTCCGCCTGGGCCAACATCTAATACATTTTTTCCTACAATATAATCTAATAATATTTTTTTGTTATTAAATGATGCATTCATAACATTTAAGTAATTTATTTCATTATAAAATCTATCATACTTATCCCTTCTAAATCCAAATAAGTCATATAGAATATATACTGCTTTGTTATATAAAGAATTACTTGTGTATGCAACCTCACAAAATTCAATTAGTTTTGAAGCTTGGATAGAAAATACAAAGTTAAATAAGAAAGTATTATTTTTATTAGTAATGTCAAATCTGATATGAGGATTAGTCTTAATGTTACTATTTATTATATCTTCAAAGCTTAACTCTCCAAGCATATTTTCTATTATTCTTTTTTTATAAATATTTACTATCTTTTTTTCCTTATAATCAAAATATATGTTTTTCATTAGTTTTTCAAAAGAAATGTGCCCTACTTCCTTAACATTTGCTGAAATATACAATAGTATTTTAGTTTTTTCTATTATACTAAAATCCTTTAATGCTCCTTCATAATACCAAAGCTCTAAATTATTAAAAACTTTTAAGAGAGCGTCCTTAATGTATGATTTATCTATAATTTGGATTTCTTCATCTGTTGCTCTTTTATTCAATCTTTTGAATCTTTTCATTACGTCTATTTTCTCTTCAAAATCATTATTAATTATTTTTTCAATCGAAGATAGTATTTCATCTTTGATAGATTCATATAATTTATCTGACACCGGTCTAATAACACATTCATTTAATACAATCAAGACTTCTTTAAGCAAATCTTTAGCAATCAAATTTCTTTCTATTAATAAATATAAATCTTTATTTATGCTTAGATTGACTTCTCCCCTTATATATTGACCAATTAAACCATGTGTTTTTATTAATACTCTTACAACTTCATCATAATCTTTATTTTCTAAGCAATATATTTGAGAAGATCCAATATTATGGACATTCATATCAAAACCATTTTTTATCCATTTTTTTCTATCAGCTTTTGACCCAGTCTTTGCAACTTCAGTCCATTTTAAAGTTTCGGCAACATAATAATACACTTTTCCAGTGGGTTTTATTTTTTCCAATACCTCAAAAGAATCAACAACATAATTATATACTAAACTACTAGATAGTTCAGACAATGACTTAATTCTTTCATAATTATAATTCTTTTCTCTAGTGTTAACTAAGAAACCAATCCAGTTTAAATCAATCTTATTTTTTAAAGCTTCAAGTTCTTTCATATTGACCTCTTTCTAAAATATTTTATCTTTGAATAACTCAATAATACTACTTAGAATATACTCTTTATTATCTTTTCTATTGTTATATTTGGCTTTTAATAATGAAGTAATATATGTATTCTTATCTCTATCATAAATGCATATAAATATATCATCATCATTTCCAACTTCATTATTTTTATCAACTTTATTTAACTTTCCAGTTATTCCCAAACCATAATTTGAAAGGGTAAAATCAGAAATAGCTTTTGCCATTTCCTTTGCTGTTTCAATGCTGTAAACAGAATGCTTTTCTATAGTGTCCTTTGATACCCCAAACTTTATCTTATATTGATTGGAATATGCAACAATGCCAAATTTAAAAACATCACTAGCGCCCTCTACATTTGTAATTGAATTAGCAATAAATCCCCCCGAACAAGATTCCATTGTTGAAATTGTGAGTTCATTCTTTTTTAAGAATTCAACTATTTCTTTCATAATACTCCTACTTCCATATAGTATCTATATTAAACTTTTCTTTTATTATATTTTTCGATTCATTAAATCTCTCTAAGTAATTACCTTTTAAACTAATATATTTTATATTATGATTTTCTAATAATCTTTTAATTTGATTACTATATTTATTTCTATTATTATTTATTTTTTCATTTCTAGTGCCATCTTGAACAAATTCTACAGTTGGTTCTAGGAATAAAACCAAATCAAAGTCATTGATTGAAGAAATGGCATTTGCTAGTTTTTCACATTGTTGTTTTTCTTTTTTATCTTTTAATAGTAATTTTGAGTAAAAAAGAGTTGTAATTGCATCTGTATCAATAAAAAGCACCTTATTACTATTAAATACTGAATCGATTTCCATAACTTTTTGTTTTAATAATATCTCTATTAAATCCTCTTTATTCATGAAATCTTCGCCGCCTGCTATATCGCATACATCTCTTCCCACTTCTTTAATAAAATTCGTGTTATATGCAATAGCCAAATTTTCTACTAAAGTTGTCTTTCCAGTACTCTCTCCTCCAACTACTAATACCTTTTTCACATAATATGGTCTACAAATAGGAGGTATATAATCCCAATTTTTATATACATCAAATCTTAATTCAGTAGAACTAATTGGAACTTCACTTCGATCAAAATATATTATATCACTTTGATCTCCATATAAACTTTCAAATCTATTTGAACCTTTATAATCACTTCCACAAAATACAGCATCAATTTTTTTTCCAATTATTTTTTTTATGTCCTTTGCACCTTTTTCCCAATAATAATCAGTATTATAATCTTCCTTGCTTACCGCTTTATCTTCTAACATCTTTATTATAACATTATTTAAGTGTTTACAACTATTATGCAACCATCTATATCTCATTTCTTTTGATGTAGATTCCCTTCCTTCGCACCAACTTATAACAACATAAAGAGTCTTGCACATAGAAGCTGCTCTTATAACATCGTGAATATGGCCAATGTGTAAAGGATCAAATGAACCACCATACATTCCTATTTCATATATTTGATTTTTCATATAATTTGCTCCAGTTATAATATCCATAAAACGCATTAAACAAATATACTATCCACATTGTAACCATAATATAATCACTTACCAACAACCACATAATAACAGTTATAATATCAATTATTATCCATAACAACCATTGTTCTCTATATCTTGCTAGCATTAATACATTAGCAAATAATGAAATAAAGGTTGATGCACTATCTAATAGAGTGTTGTTTCCCCCTAAGTAGTCTAGAGACATTTTTAATATAAATATGCCAATAGTACAGGTTATCAAAAATAGTATTGTTTGTTTTAAGCTCATTTTTTTGCTTATTACGGTGTTAGACTTCTTATTTATATTTTTATTCCATAAGTAGTATCCAATAAACTGTGATGGTAAATAATATAAAGCATTTAGTATTACTTCTCCATAATATTTATTTATATATGCAATAATTACATATCCAATAATATTAAATAATCCCCAAATATATTGGCTTTTTTTCCCTTTTGCACAGAGAACTACACAAAATATTCCCGAAATAGCAGCAATTGAATTGATCAATAAATATATAATTGAATTTTCTTTATCAGTAATCGAAAATACTAACGTAAAAATTATGACAGTTAATATCATTAACCACTCAATAACGTTAAATCTTTTTATTAGATTAACTATCATAAATCCTCCTTTTAGTATAAATTATTATCTTTAATATATTTGATTACTTTTTCATCTAAAAATTTGTTTAATTCTTCTGTATTGTTATTAGTAATTAAATTTCTAATCTTTGTAGAAGAAACATCTACTGGTGAGTAATCTCTAACCATAATAAAATTCTCTTTATTCTCAAAGTTATTTATATATTGATTTAAATCTATTCCATTTCTATTCATTACTATTATTTTATTCAATAGTATTTTGTCAATATTCTTCCAAAGATGAAGATTAACTAAGTTATCATCTCCTATTATTAAGTAGATTTTTTCATAGTGTTTTTTTAATTCATCTATTACTTCATAAGTGTATTGAAAATTATTTAACTTATTATCAATAATAATATTTTCTGTTTCATATGTTCTAAGCATATTGATCCTATGAGATACATCAATTAAATCATTTTTATCCCAATAATTACCAGTTGGAATTATCATAACTTTATCAACATATTTTTTTTCTAGCAAGTAATTGACAACCTCAATATGTCCTTTATGAACCGGATTAAAACTTCCAACATATATTCCTAATTTCATATTACCTCCTATAAGTTGGCAAGTTAAATTTATGCTGATTATTATCGTGCATCTTTTTTATTTTTGTTGCAGTATCTTCATCAATTGATGAAGGATCTTCGATATAAGCTGCAATTTCCTTATACTTGACTCCTAATTTATCTTCATCAGATAATTCAGACAATCCATCAGCTGGAGTTTTAAACAATACTTCACTCGGAACATTTAATACTTTTCCAATTTCAATTACTTCATCTACTGTGAAATCTGCAATTGGAGAAATATCATATACTGAGTCTCCTCCTTTTGTAAAATATCCAACAAATAGTTCGCATTTATTTGAAGTACCCGCAACCAAGTATGTCTTTCCTTTTATAGATGAGAATAAAGCTGCCATATAATATAACGTAGACATTCTCAATCTTGGCTTTAAATTAATATCACTATTCTTTGTTGTATCTTTATCATAATTTCCAATATTTATTAATTCTTCTTTGAAATCATCAAATACTTTTGTCAAATCAAAATTATATAGTTCAAATCCATAAAAATCACTAACTAACTTAGCATGGCTTCTATCTTCTTCTTTAGAATGACAAGGTAAAGTAAATCCAACCACATTCTCTTTTCCTAAAGCTTCAGTAAATAATCCAGCAACTACTCCCGAATCTTTTCCTCCGCTAATTCCTATAACAACTCCTCCAAGATTATTTTTTTTGTAATATTCTCTAATGAACTTAACAATATTATCCTTTTCCTTTAAAGCATCAAATTTCATATTTTCCTCCTCTTAATATATGGAATAGCTTTAGTCAAAGCTAATTTAGAATTTGCTCCAACCAAATATTTTCTTTTTTCAAATTCTAATAATTCTTCTAAATTTAATAATAATTCTCTAACATATTCTGACTCATCTAACTTTTGCTCTTCTTTTTTCTCACATCCAAATGCTACGAATATATGATTATACGCAGAGCTACAGCCTTCATCTTGATAAAACGAATCAATTTCAATTATGTCTTCAGGTATATATCCAGTCTCTTCAACAAGTTCTCTTAAAGCTGCTTTAATTGGTTCTTCGCCTTTTTCAATATATCCCGCCGGAAATCCCAATGCAACAGTATCTTTAGTAAATACTCTAGGTTCTATTACAGAAACAATTTCTCTATTCCTTGTAATTGCAACTATTATTACCGCATTCCCGTCACTATCATTTTTGATTATTTTTTCTCTTAGTATTGTTTTACCATTGTTTAGTACTATTTCATACGGTTCAATATTTATAAATTTAGATTGATCTCTTTTTTTAAACTCTATTGTTTTAAACTCTTCATAATATTTTAATAAAAGATCAATCTTTTCTTGTCTTACCATTTCAATGCCTTAACTTTTCCTTTCCCATTTACAATATCATATATCATATCTTTTTTAAGTTGCATTAAATTTTGAGATAAATCTACATAATATCCATGAGGATTATTTTTTCTTTTTATCTCGGGATATATCTTTGCAAATTCATTTGCACAGTAGCTTCTTGTTTCTTTTGCGCTCGGTACTTTGTACACTTGTTTTCCATCAATAAATATTGGAACTCTTATATCTTTAATTGTATAATTTGATATAGTTTTTTGCTTCCATTCTTCAGTAGGATGCACTAAAGTATATTGATCTTTTGGTAATTCTTCATCATTTAATGCTATAACATCAGCTAAAGCGTATCCAGTTTGATTATCAAAGAATCTATATAATTTTTTATATCCCGGATTAGTTGTTTTTATTGTGTCATTGCTTAACTTAATCTTTGGAAATATTTCTTTTTCTTTTTCAATAGCAACTAATTTATATACTCCACCAACTCTTTCCTTTGAAGCAGAGATATTATCTCCAACTCCTAAGGAATCAAATTTTGCTCCTTGATCAGTTAATGATCTTATTACATCTTCATTCAAACTATTTGACAAAGTTATCTTTGCATTAGGATATCCAGCTTCATCCAACATTTTTCTTGCTTCTATTGACAAATAAGCTAAATCGCCGCTATCAATTCTAATCCCTTTGAATACTAATCCATTTGGTTCCAAATACTCTCTTGCTACTCTTATTGCGTTTGGTATACCGCTTTTTAAAGTATCATAGGTGTCTACTAAAAATAAACAATTATTAGGATTGCTTTTTGCATATTCTAAAAATGCTTCATATTCACTATCTGCATCTGACACCATACTATGAGCCATAGTTCCCATAACAGGAATGTCATATTTCTTTCCCGATAATACATTACTAGTGCCAACACAACCACCAATATATCCATATTTGCTTGCTTCTATTGCAGAATCAATTCCTCTTGCTCTTCTAGCTCCGAATTCCATAACGGGAACTTCTTTTGCTGCATCTGTAATTCTTTTTGCTGCTGTTGTTACAAGTGTTCCATGGTTAAAATTTGCTAATATTGCAGTTTCTATTATTTGTGCTTCTATTATGTTTGCTCTTACGGTTATTACTGGCTCATTGGGAAATACTGGGGTTCCATCTGGGACAGCATATATATCCCCATTAAATTTGAGATTTTTTAAATAATTTAAATATTCATCATTAAATAGTTCCAACGTTCTCAAGTATTCAATATCTTCTTCAGTGATTTTAAAATTGTTGATGTATTCAACAATATTATCTATTCCACTAGATATTGTATAACCACTATCGAAAGGATTGCTTCTAAAGAATACATCAAAATATGCTATTCTATCCTTTTCTCCCTTATCAAAATATGTTTGACCCATTGTTAATTCATATAAATCTGTCATCAAAGTATTATTTTCCATTATTTTCCTCCATATCTTTTTACAAGCTTAATACCAGCTTGATTCATCAATTTAAATGCCATGTCGTTGTATTCTCCTCTGTTATGAAATGGTGCATCGTATGTTTCAACAGCATTCATTGGAACAACTATTTCAACATCTCTATTGTTTTGATCAAAATAGTTTTGTTGTGGTATCACTAAATTTAAAACACATATATCTGTACAACATCCAACGACTACTATCTCTTCTAATTTTTTCATTCTCTCTATATCACTTAAATATCTTTCTGCAAACAGTGCACTAGTAGAATTTTTCTCATATACCAAAGAACTTTCTTCAAATGGTTTAAGTTCATCAACCAATTCCGACTCTGAAGTTCCAATTTCACAATGTTCCGGATATCTTTTAAATTCTCTAGAATTCTTGTTATGAGAGTCTTTTATGAACGCTACTCCATCTCCTTTTTCTATAAATTCCTTAATTAGTCTTAACTGCTCTGGTATTATCTTTGCTATTTCTTTATCTGCCATCTTGCCTTCTTTAACAAATCCATTAACCATGTCTACAACAATAAGTAATCTCTTTAATTCTTCTAATCCTTTTATCATATATACCTCCTTTTTAGATAGAATTATCTCTTCTGTTATTAACATTATATTAAAAACAATTGTGTTTGTCAATATGTTTTTATCATTTTGTTAAAAAGATGTTAACTTGAATATTTTATAAATTATGTTATTATGGTTTCAAGGAGGAAACACATATGAAAAAAACCTTATTAATATTAGCGGGAGGAATGGGGAGCAGATACGGTGGATTAAAGCAGATAGAACCTATCGGACCAAATGGAGAATTCATAATTCATTACTCTGTTTATGATGCAATAAAAGCTGGTTATAATAAAATAGTTTTTATTATAAAAGAAGAAAATTTAGAAGTATTTAAAGAGAAAATTGGCAACAAAATAGAAAAAAAAGTCGAGGTTCATTATATATTTCAAAAGAACGATAACATAGAAAAATATATAGAAATACCCAAAGATAGAACAAAACCACTTGGAACAGCACATGCTATATATTGTGCAAAAGACATAATTAAAGAAAGTTTTACTATAATCAATGCCGATGACTTTTATGGAAGAGAGTCATTTACGCTTCTTAGTAGCTTTATGGAGAAATCAAATGAAGATTTTGCTATTGCCGGATATATTTTGGGGAATACAATAACTGATGCCGGTTCTGTAAAAAGAGGTGTTTGTATTAGAAAAGAAGATAAATTAATAGAATTAATAGAAAGCAATATTGAAAAAAATAATGATACATATAAAGCCAAAGCCTTAGTTGATGGAAGAGAAATAGAGGTTAACTTTGACACCTTAGTTTCTATGAACATGATTTCTTTCTCACCAAAGTTATTTGATTACCTTGATAAAAATATTATTGATTTTTATAAAAGCAACGTAAGTAATATCGATAAAATCGAATACTTAATTCCAGAAGTAATGAATGAAATGCTTCAAAAAGGAGAAGTTAATATTGCGGTATTAAAAACTCCAGCTAAATGGATTGGAATGACATATAAAGAAGATAAAGACATCGTAACTAAAGAAATAGACAATTTAATTAAGGAAGGAATATATCCTAATAAATTATTCGATTAAAAAAATAGAAGTTATTCTTCTATTTTTTTTGAAATTACTAAATATCCAAAATTAGTGTTATCTATCAGTCTAATAATTTGTTCTTCACTGTTGACGTCTACTTTATACGATATTCCTCCGTCAAAAATATTTTGAAGATATTCAAAGTTTGCACTATTTATATAAGTGTAATATTGATCTTTATCTGTAACGTCTTTTACTTCTCCATAAATTGTTTTGTCTAAGTCAACAAATATTGATGATGGATCATTTTCTGGACCAACCAGAACAAAGTTTAGGTTAAATTCTTTTTTGCAGTTATTTATTTTTTTTGAGACAAAATCCAAAATCATTTTTTGATCTATCGAATTATTAAACAAATTTACACACTCATCTAATCCAATTATTCCTATTCCTAATAATCCATTTTTTATTGCTTTTTTTACTTTTTCGCCTTGCTTCAATCCTTTGGAATCCATGTAAATATTTTCGCCAATTAAAAATTGAAAATCAGTTCCTCTCTTTTCACTTTGAATTAAGAACCTATCGTATAATTGCTCTGATACTATTTCTATAATGTTTCCCAGTTCTTCAAAAAAGGATTCTTTACCGTTTTCTAGAGTCTTGTTTCTTATACCTATTCTTACAAGGTTTATATAAGTCCTAGATAAAAATCCCCTACCATTGACACTTGTTTTTTCACTTAATATGTTTTCTAATACTCTAGAACCATCAAAGAAATAAAAAACTTCCGATTCATTAGAACCATTGTATTTTTTCATATTTAATTTGAAATCAATATTTGCAAACCCAATATTGATATCTCTCATTATTGTTTTTAATGAAAGCTCTAATAAATCAAAATTTGGGTCATCTTTATGTTTGTTTATTCCCTTTTTCAATTTGAATACAATCCTTGGTATCGAATCTTTTTCTAAAGATAGTAATAGATTTTTAGATATCATTTTTCCTTCAAAAGAAATATCAGTTCCAATACTAATAGTAACTTCTCTATTGATATCTTTAACTTTATAATTTATATTGTTCAAAAAATTATTCAGTGATTTATACAATATTTTGTTTGTGTTTTCTATAGCTTTAACATACGATTTTTCTATTATCAACTTAATTTGTTCAACATCTTTAGAATACTTGTATAAATGTTTAATATCTGTAGATATGCTATCAAGCTTGAATATTTCCTTTGAAATCAATTCAAAATCAATTAGATTTAAAAATCCATTAATATCAAGAAGGTCATAAACCTTATTAGAAAACTCTTCCTTAAATGTTTGAATTACTACATCTTTCAATACACTATCAAAATTATTTATTCCTTGATTACCATGTTGATCCTCTGCGTTTCTCTTTATTATCAAGGAAATTTGTTCCAAATATGACGGTATGTCATTGGGAGTATTATATGTCTTTTCATCGATTACTAATCCCTTTTGTAATAATTTGTCAATATCAATAACACAAGATTCTGTTGTTCCCACAGACAGATACTCTATTTTATCTATTCTAATTTGGCCGCTTTCGTGTAATCCAAAGTGATTATTTTTCAGTAAATATGCATTAGAAAACTCTTCTGAAATAATCTTTCCATAGTTATAAATAATGTCTAAGGGACATCCTGTATTTTTTTTAGACCATTCTTGCTTTAAAGTTATTTTTTCAATAGCTTTTAGTAATTTGTGTTGTTTTGGTTCAGATAAAAACATTTTTCTTGATTCTGCTCTTTTTTCTCTATAACTTGAAAAAGATTCATAAACATCTTTATAGTTTAATTTTATGAGTATCTTTTCTATTACATCTTGTATTTCTTCAACTTTAATATACGGTTTTTCAAAATAA